>JAGWBB010000104.1:15555-17799 GCA_021296095.1 Desulfurellaceae bacterium
CTGCCCGGACAGCTGTCGCCAGGCCAGGGGGAAAGCCATGCCCAGAAAGATGGTCGGCAGCAGCATGACGGACGCACACAGGGCGGTCTGCGTGGCCAGGAAAACAAGCCACGAGTCGCCCCAGTCGCCACCGGCGTAGGTCTGGTACACCAGCCAGGCCAGGCTGGACAGGGGCAGTACGCCCAGCAGGCTGGACAGGGCGACCGCCCACTGGCTGCCGCCCAGCAGGGTCGCCGGGGAGGAGGTGGCCGGCAGTCGGGTGCTGATGAAACTGCCCAGGGCCAGACTCAGCAGAAAGGTGCTGAGCATCAGGCTGAACGCATAGACCGTGTTTTCGAGGATCAGCCCCAGCAGGCGTGTCCACACCACCTCGTACAGCAGGGCCGCATAGCCGGACAGGCCCAGACACACCAGGACGACCCACGGACTCAGCGCGGTCGCAGGCTGAGGGGTGTGGCGAGCAGGCGGCCGGGCCGGGGCCTCCACGCTCAGGGCTTTGTCGCGCAGCAAAAAACAGCCGACGCCGACCAGCCCATTGATCAGGGCGGCCGTAACAGTGGTCTGCCAGCTGCCCAGGCTGGGCAGCAGCACAAAGGCGGCCAGGCATGCGCCCGAGGCAGCTCCGAGCGTTGCCAGCCCGTACAGGCGGCCGGGAGTGCTCCGGCTGTGAGACGAGCCTGGCGGTAGGCAGCGGGCCAACACGGGCAGCGTGCCGCCCAGGCCGACGGCCGGCACGAGCAGGACGAGGACGCTCAGCGGCACGACCAGCCCCAGAAAATTCGGGAAAAGGAGCAGCCCGGCGTGGTCGATCAGGCGCAGTCCGGCCGGCACCAGCAGGGCTGACAGCCCGATGCCGACTTCCAGCCCGGCGTACAGCCCGAGCGGTCGCTCGGTACGGTCGGCGCGCTGCCCCAGCCACACGCTGCCCAGCGCCATGCCGGCCATGAACACGGCCAGGACTGTTCCGGTGGCCGACAGGGTATTGCCGAACTGTAGCCCGACCTCGCGCAGCCAGACGACCTCGTAGACCAGACCGGCCAGTCCCGACAGGAAGGCGCAGGCGAGGAGCCACAGGCTGAGGAGATGGGGGGACACAGGTCGCTCCTTACCAGTCATAGGTCACACCGAGCGCCAGGTTGATGCCCTCAGCCCCCAGGGAGCTGAGATGGCGCCGGTAGTAGCGGTCGAACAGGTTTTCAATCGCCGCGTGCAGGCGCAGCTTGGGCCTCAGCCGCCACGAGGCGCGGATATCAAACACGGCGTAGCCGGTAGAGCGGGGATCGGGCAAATAGGAACGGACCGGGGGGACAACCCTGTCCTGGTCGTCTACGATTTTGGCGCTCCACTCCACCCAGAATGGCCGGCGTCGAGGGATGTAGCGGATGCCGATCAGGCCCTGCTGAGGCGAAATGCTGTTGAGCGGTGCGTCGTCCGTGCGGTCAGTCCCGCGCGCATACGTGTAATGGGCAAACACATACAGGGAATCGTCCAGCACGGGTGGGGTCCAGCCGGCCTTGGTCTCGACCCCCCAGATTGTGGCTTTGCTGACGTTCTTGGCCTGATACTGATACCAGTACAGGGCCGACCGTGGCTGGAAGTCGATGAAGTCCTTGAGCTTGTTGCGGAAATAGTGGGCGCTGAGGTGCCAGCGGGGGAAGTTGAGGTGTAGCCCGGTCTCGTAGTTGAGACTCTTCTCAGGCTTGAGGCTGGGGTTGGCGGCGAAATCAACGCCGAAAAAATGCGGGCCGGCAATGAACAGCTCCCGAAACGTGGGCGTGCGAAAGCCGCGGGCGATATTCCCGGTCAGACGGACCTTGTCCGTGATGTGCAGCACGCCGCCAATCTTGGGGCTCCACTGATTGGCGCTGCGGGTGTCTTTTTCCAGGCTGCCGAGAAAGGCGTCGGTTGAGCTGGCCTGCAGCCGGTACTTGTCGTAACGGACGCCGGCGATGATGACCAAGCGGTCGAGAATGGTAATTTCGTCCTGCAAATACCAGCCGTAATTGTCGGAATGGGCGTCCGGGAACTGGGTGGTTTCGCGCGAACTGAGCAAGTCCAGCAGCCCGGCGTCGTTCAGCCCAAAGGTATTGGTATGTTGAAGCTGTTCGAACTCATCCCGGAAATATTCTAAGCCATAGGTCAGGAGATGCGCCTGATAGGGCTGGGCAAACGGGCTGGAGCCCGTGAGTTCGCTGCGCCAGGTGTCCCAGTCGAGGTCGTCGTTGATGCGTGTCTGGCTGTAGT
>JAGWBB010000105.1:0-421 GCA_021296095.1 Desulfurellaceae bacterium
GCCCCGGTCTGTTTGACCATCCCGATCAGCTGCTCCAGGTTTTCGGGCACGGTCGGGTCAGGATGATGGTTGGGGAAACGGCCGTCCAGCTCACAAAACAGCTCCGTTACCCGGCAGCCCAGGGCACGAAAGATTGACGGCGCAACCGGCCCGGCGGTCGCATTGCCGGCGTCAACCACGACCGAAACCTGGCGTTCCAGGCGCCCAAACTGCCGGCTCACAAACTCCTGGTAGGGACCAATGATCGGAGTCGGGACCTGTCGGCCTCGGCCTGAGGCGAAGTGTTGGTCCTCGATCAGAGTCCGCAGGCGCTGAATGTCCGGGCCGTACACCGTGACTTTGTCGAGACAGATCTTGAATCCGTTGTGGTCAGCCGGGTTATGGCTGCCGGTGACCTGAATCCCGCCGTCCAGATCGTAGT
>JAGWBB010000105.1:535-1628 GCA_021296095.1 Desulfurellaceae bacterium
CGCTGCCCGCGCGATACAACCAGGCTGCCATAGGCGCGGCCGAGCGTAAACGCAAAGTCGGCATCAAAGTCCTGCTCGGCCACCCCCCGAATATCGTACTCCCGGAAAATGGCCGGGTTGACACGACTCATGGTGTCTCGCGCGTTCCCGTCGATTCGATCATGTGGCCGGCCAGCCGAATTGCGGCTTGCAGGCTGCTGGGGTCGGCCGTGCCGCGCCCGGCAATATCAAAGGCCGTGCCGTGGTCGGGCGAGGTGCGGATGATCGGCAGGCCAATGGTCACATTCACCCCGTCGGTCCACGACAGCAGTTTGAGCGGAATCAGGCCCTGATCGTGGTACTGACAGATCACCGCGTCAAACTCGCCGTTGACCGCCCGGACAAAAATAGAATCGGCCGGCAAGGGGCCGACCACCGACAGGCCCTGCTCAGCCGCCTGTCGAACCGCCGGGCTGATCAGGCGGTTTTCCTCATCGCCGAACGCCCCGCCCTCGCCGGCGTGCGGGTTCAGCCCGGCCACGGCCAGGCGCGGTCGGCTCAGACCGTGAAAGCGAGACAGGTGCCGAGCGGTGAGGACCAGCGTCGTCGCAATACGGCGGATGGACAGGGCCGCAGCCACCTGGGTGAAGGGAATATGGGTCGTCACCAAAACGACCCGCAGACGGCTTCCGACCAGCATCATGCGCACGTCCGGGCTGTGGGTGAGGCTGGCCAGCAGTTCGGTATGGCCGGGGTAATCGCGCCCCGCCGCCCGCCACATGGCCTTGCTGATCGGCGCCGTGACCAGCGCCTGTATGGTCGTGTCACGGGCCAGGCCAACCCCGGTCTCCACATATCGGTAGGACGCCTCGCCGCCGGCCGGAGTCGGTCGGCCAGGCATCCAGTGTTGAGCCGGGAGGTGCGACAGGGGGATCACCGGCACCATCTCAGGATCTGGGGGGTAGGGCTGGGGCACCGCCCAGCTGACCAGTTGGGGCGGCAGCTTGAGACGGCGGGCGGTTTCGGCCAGGACGCTCAGGTCGCCCAGGATAACCAGACGCAGCCCGGATTCGAGAGTCTGGGCCGCCTTGAGTACAATCTCGGGACCAATGCC
>JAGWBB010000105.1:1728-2079 GCA_021296095.1 Desulfurellaceae bacterium
CGTCCTCTTCCTCGCCAGCCTGCTCAGCGCGGTCAGCCTGCTCAGCCCCAGCCGTTGCGACTTCCTCACTTGCTTCCTCTTCGTCATCCGCAAACAGACGGCTGAAGAGACCCGGATCTTCGGACTGGTCCTGGGTCTGATCTTGGACAACCGGCACGCTCGGCTCAGCCGCGTCTTCCTCCTCGTCATCCGCAAACAGACGGCTGAAGAAGCCCGGCTCTTCGGGCTGGTCCTGGGCCTGATCTTGGCTGACGGCCACACTCGGCTCGGCAGCGTCTTCGTCCTCGGCGTAGGCGGCCTCTTCATCCAACAGCTCCTGCTCGGCCTGCTGGGCCTCCTGGACACGCTGCA
>JAGWBB010000105.1:2293-10484 GCA_021296095.1 Desulfurellaceae bacterium
ATCGAAAAGGCGAGCTGTTCCATGTCGGAGTCCATCTGGCCGCGCTCGAAAAATCCCAGGTCGCCGCCCTGGTCCGCACCGGGTCCGAGGGAGTAGGTCGAGGCCAGGGTCGCAAAATCCTCCCCGCGGATGACCCGACCGTGCAGAGTCTCCATCAGGGTCGACATTTTCAACTCCTCGTCCGCCCCGGCGCCGGGCGACAGGGGCAGAAAAATATGCCGGATACGAACCTGGTCAGGGGTGGCGTAGTCCTCGCGGTGAGCCTCGTAATAGCGCTGGACGGCCTCATCGGGAACACTGACCCGAGAGCCGACCTCCTTATTCATCAACAGCGCCTGCTCAATTTCCTGAGCGATCTGCTTACGGTACTGCTCCATGCTCATGCCCTGGTCGGCCAGGGCCGCTTCCAGCTGTTCGTCGTCCAGACCGCCCTGGTTCTTGATCCGTTCGATATAGCTGTCGATATCCACGGCTTTGGCCCGCAGTCCCTGTGTATCAACCTCATTCTCGATCATTTTGTTCATGAGCAGGGCGTCCAGAAAGTCGCGCTGGCTCATGTCGGCCGTCCCCTGAGGATACATCATGGCCGCCCGGTCGTTCATCTGACCACTGTAGGCCTCGAGTTCCCGCAGCGTGACCGGCTGCCCGTCAACGGTGGCCACGATACGGTTGATGGTTTCGGCCTGCCCTATCGTTGCGGTGGCCAGGACGGCGAACACAAAAGCGAGTCTCTTCATTGTCATCTGTCTCCCGAGGTCGAGCGCGTGGCAGACGCCCTTGGGCTAACACGACTCGCCCAGGTCGTGCAAGAGCGTCTTGACCGACCGGATGGCATCCTCGCCCGGCTTGAGCCCCAGGCTGAGACGCAGGTCGGGCGTCAGATGTGCGGGCCGCTTGTCGTGCTCAATAAAGGCGACCAGCCGCTCGGGCTTGATGGGCGAATCGGGGTGAAAATGGATCGTGACCGACTCGGCGCGTTTTGAGACGGCAGTGACCAGACAGGCGCGCAAGACCCGGCGCAGGTCCATCACCTCAATCAGCGACAAGACGAGTTCGGGCAGCGGACCGAAACGGTCTTCCAGCTCCTCACCGAGTTCCTCCAACTCGTCCCGGGCTTCGACATTGGCCAGCCGCTTGTAAAACACCAGACGTTGGTTGACGTCCGGGATATAGGCTTCGGGGATGTAGGCCGGAATACCGAGCTGAATCTCGGGTTCAATCCGGACCTTGATCCGCCCGCCTCTGAGTTCGGTAACGGTTTCTTCCAACATCTGGGCGTACAGCTCGAAGCCGACCGCAGTGACATTGCCCGACTGTTCTTTACCCAGCAGGTTGCCGGCGCCCCGGATTTCCAGGTCGTGGGCGGCCAGGCGAAAGCCGCCGCCCAGATCGTCCAGCTCCTCAAGTACCTCCAGACGCCGGCTGGCGTCCTTGGTCAGCCGGTGCTGGCCGGGAATCAGCAGGTAGGCATAGGCGCGTTGGGCGGCGCGGCCGACCCGACCGCGTAGCTGGTACAGCTGGGCCAGCCCGAACTGGTCGGCCCGGTTGATAATGATCGTGTTGGCGGTCGGAATATCAAGACCCGACTCAATGATCGAAGAGCACAGCAGCACATTGGTCCGGTGGTGCAGGAAGTCGAGCATGACCGTTTCGAGGTCGCGCTCGGCCATCTGGCCATGGCCAACCGCCAGGCTGGCCTCGGGTACCAGCGCCCGCAGCTGGTCGGCCATGCGCTCAATCGTCTCCACCCGGTTATGGACAAAAAAGACCTGTCCCCCCCGCTCCAGCTCGCGCAGGATGGCAGACCGGATCAGATCCTCGTCAAAGCGCGTCACATAGGTCCGAATGGCCTGACGGTCGACCGGTGGCGTCTCGATCACACTCAGGTCGCGCAGTCCGATCAGGCCCATGTTGAGGGTGCGGGGAATCGGCGTGGCGGACAGGGTCAGCACGTCGACCAGGTGGCGCAGCTTCTTGATCTTTTCCTTGTGCACCACCCCAAAGCGGTGCTCTTCGTCAATCACGATCAGGCCCAGCCGTTTGAACACAATGTCTCGCTGCAACAGCCGATGGGTACCGATGACGATATCGACCTGGCCGTCGGCCAAGCCGCGCACCACGGCTCTGGCGTCCTGGGCCGAACGAAAACGGTTCAACACCTCGACCCGTACCGGATAGTCGGCAAAGCGGCGGGCAAAGGTCTCAGCGTGCTGTTGGGCCAGGACTGTGGTCGGCACCAGCACCGCCACCTGTTTCCCACCCAGAACGCTCAGAAACGCGGCCCGCAGAGCGACCTCGGTTTTTCCGTAGCCAACATCGCCGCACACCAGCCGGTCCATCGGCTTGGGGCTGTTGAGATCGGCCAGGACATCGTCAATGGCCAGCTGCTGACCGCGCGTTTCTTCAAACGGAAAGCCGGACACAAACTCCCGGTACTCCGGTCCATCAACCGCCAGGACGGGCCGTTGGGTGGCCTCCCGGACCGCGTGCATCTCCAGCAGCTCGCGCGCCATGGCCAGGATGGCTTCCCTGGTTTTGCGCTTGACCCGCTCCCACTTCTGGGTGCTCAATCGGTCGAGGGCCGGGCTGCGTTCACCGCTCCCGGCGTACTTCTGGACCAGATTGATCCGCTCAACCGGCAGGTACAGCCGATCTCCACCCGCGTACTCGAGTTGCAGATAATCGCCCTCGGTATCGGCCACCGACAGGTGACGCAGCCCCTGATAGCGGCCGATACCGTGGTCGATATGGACAACGTAATCGCCGGCTTGCAGCTGGCTCAGACCGGTCAGATAGTCGGCAACGGGTCGCGGACGGACACGGCGGTGGTGGCGGCGCTCGCCAAAGATCTCCTCCTCGGCGATAAACACCAGACCGTCGGCCGGCAGCACAAAACCCTGTGACACGGGGCTGGTCAGAATAGCCAGACCGGGCTCGGGCGCGAGTGTATGCCACTCGGCGGCCGGCACGATTGCCGACTCAAGCTCATGGCCGAGCAGCAACTCCTGGAGCTGGGCGGCCTGGACCCGGCTCGACACGCTCAGAAACACCCGGGCGCGCTCTTCCTGCCACTGCCGCAGCCGTTCTGCCAGGCTGGCCAAGCCACCCGCGCCGGCCTTGGGCAGGACGCTGCGCAGCAGCGAGGAACTGACCGTCCGGTCGGCCTCCAGGTGTTCAAGCCCGGGCAGCTCACACACCGGGCTGGCGGCGAGCTGGTCACGCAGACCATCGGGTCGGACATACAGCTGTTCGGGCTGGGCGGCAAAATGGCCGTGCTGGTGAGCCGCCTCGGCCCGCTGGCTGAGCGCCTCCCAGCCCTGTTCCAGACCGGCCTCAAGAGCCAGCGGATCGACCAGCCAGACCAGCGTATTGCGCGGCAGATAGTCCCACAGGCTCTCCAGTTCGGGATACACCCACGGCAAAAAGGCTTCGACGCCGGGGAACAACAGTCCGCTTTTCACATTCTCGATGAGGCGCTGCTGTTCCCGGTGGGGTAGCTCGCCGGCCGCCAGCGCGGCTTCAATCGGCCGTTTGGCAGCCTGCAAACGCGCCACCGAAAAAAAACGCATCGGCAGCAGCATGGCCTCGTCGAGCGAAGATCGTGAGCGCTGCGAGGACGGATCGAAGGTCCGCAGGGACTCTACCACATCGCCAAAGAACTCAATCCGGACAGGCGCCTCGGACAGGGGCGGAAACACGTCGAGCAGGCCACCGCGGACACTCAGCTCGCCCTTTTCCTCAACCACCGGAACCCGCCGATAGCCCCACTCCAGCAGGTTATCAGCGACCTCGGTGAGCGGCGTCTCCTGGCCACGGCCGAGCCGTCGGGTAGCGGTCATGAACTCTTCCTGGGGCATCACCCGCTGGCTGAGCGCCTCAACACAGGTGACGATCACCGGGGCGCTGAGCGAGAGCAGATAATACAGGCCCTCCAGCTGCGCCGCGACCACATCGCCGCTGGGCGACAGGCCCTCGAAGGCGGGCACGTCCCAGGTGGGGTAGAGGTGGGGCGTGAGCGGTGTCTGGCGGTCCGCTCCGTTTGGCTCGGGCTGGCCTAGAAACAGCCCCAAGTCTGCGGCAAAGGCTTCTGCAGCCTGGTCCGAGTCGAGCACGCACAGGGTCGGGCGCGGCTGGTGTTGCAGGCAGCGGGCGACAAAAAAGGCCCGCGCCGCACCCTTGAGACCGGCAATGCGCAGCCGCTGCCCGGGCCCCAGCCTGGGCAGATCGGCCGACACCTCGGCCTGGGCGTCAAACAAGGGGTGCAACTCAGCGGAAACGAGCGGGTCAGCAGCCATGGTCGTGGAGATACACGCGGGCGGCGGTCTCAACGCCGCGCCTGGGATGGCTCAGCCACGCGCCCATACAACGGGATGCTGAGCACTTTTTCCAGCGGGTGATCGGTAAAGACCCGAAGGTCGCCCTGGATGCGGCCCGGTTGACTGTCGGCCGAGACCGTCATCACCAGCCGATACTCAAGCCCCGGGTTGACGGTTGCCAGCCGGGCGGCCACCCGCTCAGCCGTGCTGGCGACCCGACTGATGCGGACCGGCGTCTTGGACCGATTGGTGATGGTGACGGTGCGGGTCGTGCCTGCGCCCGGCTGCACAACACCAAAAGTGACCTGGGGCGGCCGGACAACGAGTTCACCCTCAACGCTGCCAAAGACCGGGATGACCACAGACGGACGCTTGGTGCTGGTCGTGGTCACGGTGATCTGGTCGTTCAGACGGCCCAGCGGGGCGTCTTCGGCCACGGTGACGATCAGGGTCTTGCCACGTTGGCCGTCCCGTTCGAGCGGCTCGGTCTGCACCTTAACCGCCGCGTTGGTGTTGGCAACCTGGGTGATCTCGACCGACGAGTCGGCGTCGACCAGGATCGCAACCCGCCTGCTGACTGCCTTGCCGTAGGCCAGCCGGCCGACGTACAGCTGGGGTGGCGCGGCCGCCACCTCAACCCGGATTTCGCCCTGCAGGGTCAGCGTCGTGGCCGGCCGCTGGGGGTCGTTGGTATGCACGACAACGGTCTTCTTTTTCTCGCCCAGAAACTGAGCGGTATCAAAAGTCGCGCTGATCGTGCCCCGTCCGCCGGGCGGAATGCGGCTGTCTGAGATGACGGCCGCAGTACAGCCGCACGATGTCTTGAGCGACTCGACCCGCAGAGATCTATCCCCCCGGTTGTGAAAGCGGAACAGGTGGGTCACCTTCGCGCCCTGCTCGACCGTGCCGAAGTCGTGCACCGGCTGCTCGAACACAATCCGTGGCGCGGCCCTTGGGACAGGGCTGTCGTCCGCGGTGTTCGGCTCCACCGCCTGCGGAGCGGGCTGGGCTGTAGGACTCAGGACCGGGTCCTGAGCCTGGGCCAGACCGGCCCACAGCCCGACCCCGACGGCCGCCAGCATCCTCGTCCAGCGCCGCACATATCCCTCGTCAGCCATGGTCCGCTTCCCCGTATGCTAGGCGACCTGCCGAATCACCGCGTCTGGGCTCGCGTCTTGGTTCACGTCTTGGTTCACGTCTTGGTCGGCGTCGTGCTGAGCGGTCAGGAACTCGTCCAGGTACTTGGTGTGAATGTTCCCGGCCAGGAAATCGGGGTCCTGTAGAATCTGCTGATGAAAGGGGATATTGGTCTTGATCCCGCCGATCTGATACTCGGCCAGCGCCGTCCGCATACGCCGGATCGCCTCCTCACGGCTGGTCCCGGTGGCGATGAGCTTGGCCACCAGCGAGTCGTAATGCATCGGCACCAGGGAGTTGTCAGCCACGCCCGATTCGACCCGGATACCGATCCCACCCGGGGCGGCATAGCCACGAATCCTGCCCGGTGAGGGCAGCATGCTGCGCGGGTCTTCGGCCACGATCCGACACTCGATGGCGTGACCGCGGGCGGTGACATCTCGCTGCTTCCAGGCCAGCGGCTCGCCTGCGGCCGAGCGAATCCCGGCCTGGACAATATCGATACCGGTGGTCATCTCGGTCACCGGATGCTCGACCTGGACCCGGGTATTCATCTCGATGAAATAGAACCGGCCTCTGGCATCGACCAAAAACTCGATTGTACCGACATTGGTATAGCCGACGGCCCGGGCCGCCTTGACCGCCACGGCTCCCATCCGGTCCCGCTGTCGCTTGGTCAGGACCGGTGACGGCGCCTCTTCAATCAGCTTCTGGTAGCGACGCTGGATAGAGCACTCACGTTCACCCAGATGGATGACGTTGCGGTGCTGGTCACCCAGAATCTGGAACTCGATATGCCGCGCCTGCTCCAAATACTTCTCCACATACAGACTGCCGTTGCCGAACGCTTTTTCCCCCTCATCGCGGGCAATCTCGAACAGAGACGCCAACTCATGCGGGTCGTGCGTAATGCGCAAGCCACGCCCCCCACCCCCGGCGGCCGCCTTAAGCAAGACCGGAAAACCGATCTGGGCGGCAACCGCCTGGAGTTCGCGGACATCCGAAACCGCAGCGGTCGTACCGGGCAAGACCGGGACCTTGGCCTTCTCCATGATCCGACGGGCGCGCGGTTTATCCCCCATGAGTTTGATGTTGCGCACCCGGGGGCCGATGAACACCAGCCCGGAACGCTGACAGGCTTCGGCAAAATCCGCATTTTCCGACAGGAAGCCATAGCCCGGATGCACCGCGTCGGCGCCAAAGGACAGCGCCGCGCTGACAATCGCCGGGATATTGAGATAGCTGCTGGCCGGAGCGGGCGGTCCGATACACACGCTCTCGTCGGCTAGACGAACGTGCAAGGCGTCCTTATCGACCGTCGAATACACGGCAACGGTCGCAATATCGAGCGAGCGACAGGCCCGGATAATCCGAACCGCAATCTCGCCCCGGTTGGCAATCAAGACTTTTCTGAACACGGGCACTCCATTTCGGGTCGGGACGGGTGCGAGGGCAGCCCGCTCCGGGCCTAGATCGGCTCCAGGACAAACAGCGGCTGCTCATACTCGACCGGCTCGGCGTTTTCGACCATGATCCTGGTCACCCGTCCGCGCTGTTCGGCCTGAATTTCGTTCATCATCTTCATGGCTTCGATGATGCACACCACCGCTCCCTTTTCAACCACGCTGCCAATCTCGACGTAGGGTTCGGCGTCGGGATTCGAGGCGCGGTAGAAGGTACCGACCATGGGCGAACGAATAGCCAGACCCGGCTCGACCGGTTCCGGGCTGACGGGGTTCGAGGCCGGAGCCTCTACCGGAGCCGTGGATGGCGAGGCCACGGGCTCGGCCGCATGAACCGGACGGGCACTATTACGGACGAGACGGACCTCGCCCAGCCGGTTCTTGAGTTCCAGCTCGGCCAGGCCCCTTTCTTCCATCAGGTCGATGAGCTTTCTGATATCGTCAAGTTCCATTGTGCAGTATTCCGGCCGCCGCCCGCAGCCCTAACAGGTAGCTGTCGGCTCCAAAGCCGCAGATCTGGCCGACGGCAACCCGGGCGATGTAGGAGTGGTGACGAAATTCCTCGCGTGTGTAGAGGTTTGACAGATGGACCTCAACGACCGGCAGACTGACCGACAGCAGCGCGTCCAGGATGGCCACGCTGGTATGCGTGTACGCCCCGGCATTGATAAGAAGCGCCCCGTAGCGCTCACGCGCGGCCTGAATGCGGTCAACCAGGGCTCCTTGGTGGTTGGACTGGAAAGTGTCAACCTCAAGCCCTAACTCGCGGCCCAACTCGCGCAGTCGTCGAGCCATAAATTTCGGGTTCGCGCAGCCCGAGCATATTGAGGTTCGGGCCGTGGAGCACAAGCACCCGTCCCGGTTCGCCTTTTTCCATTACCCCACCCCCCGTTGCAGCCCGGAGTGTAAGAGGAAACGCTGGGAGCGTCAAGGTGGAGCGCAGGGCTCGGCTTGACCCCGAGCAGGCTCAAGGGCTAAGCTCGGCTCAGCGCAAGGAGGGAGCAGCCATGCAACTCGAAGAACTCGACCAACGCATCCAGACCCTGGAAGACATCGAAGCCATCAAACAGCTCAAAGCCCGCTACTGCGCGGGGGCCGATGAACGGGACGAAGAGGCGTTTGTCGGCTGCTTTACCGAGGACGCCAGCTGGGACGGCGGCAGCTTTGGCCACTATGAGGGCCGGGAGGCGATCCGTACCTTTTTCCGCGCCATTCCCGACCGCCTGTCGTTTGCCGTCCACTATGTGATGAACCCCCAGATTGAGGTCAACGGCG
>JAGWBB010000106.1:0-10852 GCA_021296095.1 Desulfurellaceae bacterium
CTGGGGGTCGCCCAGCGAGATGTGGGCAATCGGAATCAGGCGGCCGTTCGAGTCTCGGCAGAAGTCTTCGACCCAGCGGTTATAGGCCCGGGCGTAAGCGGCTTGCAGCTCCAGGTCATCAAGATTTTCGGCCTCCCACAACAGCCCCAGGCTGGGATAGATGATCGCCTTGTCCAGGCCCTCCTGGTCCATGCGTTCCAGCCGCTCGGTGGGAACCATCGAGCCGAACGGCGCCTGGCCGACATAGGTTTTATCCGGGTGGGGTTCGAGATCCTCGCCCGTTTTGCCCATCGCCCCGGAAATGGCCAATCCGCCCGGGCGGACATATTTGGCCGGTGCGCCGCCGACCTCGACGACCTCCAGCCCGTCGTGGTTGGGCCGGATGCGCAGGGCGCGGTCACGGAACTGGGGATCGATATATTTTTCCCACGTATCGGGTGGCTCGAGAATATGACCATCGGCGTCAATCGCGCCGGCATACGGAAATGTCTGATTCTGCTCCTTCTGCCAGGTCTTTCTAGCCTACCCGTCGGGCTTGGACAACACGCGGCCTCTTGCACGTCGCGCGCTTTGTCTCCATTGTTGGACGGATGTGCAGCCCCATACACCAAGGCCAGTCCAGTGAGCACCTCACCCTCCCCCGCCAGTCCGACGACCGACATGATGGCCCAGTACCACCGGGTCAAAGCCGAGTACCAGGAAACCCTGGTCTTTTTTCGGTTTGGCGATTTCTATGAGATGTTTTACGACGACGCGGCGATTGCGGCCCGCGCCCTCGACATCACCCTGACCTCGCGGCCGCAGGGCAAAAACACCGAACGGGTGCCCATGTGCGGGGTGCCCCACTACCGGCTCGACACCTATCTCAGCCGCCTGGTCGAAAAAGGCTTCAAGGTCGCCATCTGTGAACAGCTGGAAGGCAGCCACAAGGGGCGGGGCCTGCTGCGGCGCGAGGTCGTCCGGGTCGTCACCCCGGGCACGCTGTTCGAGACCGGCGATGCCGAGCGCAGCCTGGCGGCGGTGTGTTCCGACTCCGCCGACCGGGTCGGCCTGGCCGTGCTGGCCCTGACCACCGGCGAGTTCATGCTGGCCCAGACGAACCGGACCGAGCTGCCCAGCCTGCTGGCAAAATTCCCGGCCCAGGAAATCCTGCTGCGGGCAAGCGAAGCCGATGACGCCGGCTGGCAGCCCCAGGCGCATATGACCCAGCGGCCGGACACCGACTTTCGCCTGACCACGGCCCGCCGGGCCCTGAGCCGCCGCTTTGGCCGGACGCAGGTCACGCCGCTGACCGCCTCCCACCCCCAGGCCCTGGCCGCAGCCGGTGCCCTGCTGGCCTATGTGACCGAAACCCAGCAAGACTTTCTGCCCCACATCACAGCCCCCCAGGTCTACCGCAGTGAAGCCTTCGTGTTTCTCGACCCCCAGACCCAGCGCAACCTGGAGCTGGTCGAAAACCTGCTGGAGGGCGGGTCGCACGGCTCGCTGCTGTCGGTCCTTGACGCCTCAAAAACCCGCATGGGCTACCGCCGTCTCCGTCACTGCCTGCTGCATCCGCTGCGCTCGGTGGACGCCATCCGTCAGCGCCAGGAGGCAGTCGCCGCACTGCTGGCCCAGCCCCAGACCCGCACCACCCTACAGGCCGGTCTGGCACAGATTCTCGATCTTGAACGCCTGACCTCACGCACGACCTCGGCGGTCGCCACCCCGCGCGACCTGGCCGCCCTGGCCGTCTCGCTGGCTCCCCTGGCGGCGCTGCGTGAATTCCTGTCCGGCCTGTCCGCCGGGCTGCTGGCCGAGCTGCACCAGACGCTCGATCCCCTGGAGGATGTCCGGTCCGAAATCCAACGCGTCCTGGTCGAGGAGCCCAAGGCCGGGGCCAAGGACGGCGGTCTGATTCGAGACGGGGTGAGCGCCGAACTGGACGAGCTGCGGGCCATACAGACTGACGGCAGCGGCTGGCTGGCGCGCTACGAGCAGCAGGAACGCCAGCGCACGGCCATTCCCAACCTCAAGGTCGGCTTCAACCGGGTGTTCGGCTACTATCTGGAAGTGACGAAGTCACACCTGGAGCTGGTGCCCAAGACCTATACCCGGCGGCAAACCCTGGTCAACGCCGAACGCTTCATCACCCCGGCCCTGCACCGCTTTGAGGACAAGATGCTGTCGGCCAGCGACCGCAGCAAACAGCTGGAGTATGTCCTGTTCAGCACCCTGCGCGATCAGGTCGCGGCTCAGGCCGACCGGCTACGCCAGACCGCCCACACCCTCGGTCTGCTCGACCTGGTGTGCGCCTTTGCCGAGGTCGCCGGTAAAAAGGGCTGGGTCCGGCCGCAGGTCGGCGAAGACTATGCTCTGTCCCTCACCCAGGGCCGTCACCCGGTGCTCGAAAACCACACCGCGCCCTTCGTACCCAACGATCTGGCCCTGGATGCAGACACCCACCTGCTGATTCTGACCGGTCCGAACGCGGCCGGCAAAAGCACCTATGTGCGCCAGGCAGCCCTGCTGGTGGTGCTGGCCCAGATCGGCAGCTTCGTGCCGGCCGAGGCGGCCACGGTCGGCGTGGTGGACCGGATTTTTACCCGGGTCGGGGCGGCCGATTTTCTGGCCCAGGGGCTGTCAACCTTCATGGTCGAGATGACCGAAACGGCCAACATCCTGCGTCAGGCCACGGACAAGAGTCTGGTCATTCTCGACGAGGTCGGGCGCGGCACCGGCACCTCGGACGGACAGGCGATTGCCCAGGCCGTGGCCGAAAGCCTGGCCCGGGACATCAAGGCCAAAACTCACGAGCTGGCCGGCCTGGCGGATACCATCCCGGGTATTGCCAACGCCCGCCTGGACGTTCGGGAAGAACACGACGAGGTCACGTTTCTGTACACCGTCGTGCCCGGCGCAGCCCAGAAGAGCTATGGGGTGTATGTGGCCCAGCTGGCCGGCCTGCCCTCGCACGTTGTGCAGCGAGCTAAAGACCTGCTGCTGAGCTGGCAAGCGAACCAGCACACGGACGCCTATGTGGCAGAAAGCTTGCGCCGGGCCGACCCCGTCGGAATCACGAAGAATGGTCGTAGGCCGTCTCAAGACGTGCAGCCAGTCCTGGCCCGACTGGCCAGGGTTGATCCGCTGCATACCACGCCGATCGACGCCCTGGTGGTCCTGGCCGAGTTGAAGAAGCTGGCCGAGGGCGATCAAGAGAAATAGCTGCCCGTTTCCCGTCACTCTTGAACTGCGGAGAGCGAGCTGGGGTCAGCACGATCAGCAAATCCCCAAGTGAACGCTGCCCTTTGCCACTTGCCAGCTCGTCAATCGCTTTGTCTGTTGTCGCCACACAAAAATCCCCCTGCGCTAGCGCAGGGGGATTTTTCCGGCCCGAGTACCTCACGCCGGGATTGCTATTGAGACACCGCTCCACGGCTACAGGGACCACGCAGACGGTTGGTCCGCTGGGGAAATGACGACTTAGAGGCCGTAGACCTGAGCGACGTTATCGCCGATGACCTTGCGACGGGTTTCGTCGCCCATCGGCTCGACCAGCTCCAGCAGCTCGTCCATGTAGTTGTCGGGATGGTCGAAGTGAGGAAAATCCGAGGCCCAGAAGAATTTGTCATTGCCGACAAAATCCACCACATTGCCAAACGCCTTCTCGTCGGGGTCGCCCGAGATCCAGCACTGGCGGTGAAAATAGTAGCTGGGCTTTTCCTTGAGCGGCACCGACTCACCCAGCGGGCTGTCGTACACCGCGTCCATGCGGTTGAGCAGATAGCCGGCCCAGCCCGCGCCGGACTCCAGCACAATGATCTTCACCTGTGGAAAGCGGTCGAACAGACCGTACTGAAACAGGGCGGTAAAGGCTTGCAGCGGCCCCTGCCCGCCGTGCACGTTGAAGTGCCACAGCGCCCACTTCTGCATGTCGTGAAAGCGCTGGTGGACCCGCTTGGCCGGCGGCTCGCCGCTGGGATGGATGCCGACCGGCACGTCCAACTCCTGGGCCTTGGCCCAGAAGGGGTCGTAGTCGGGGTTGGCGTGGGACTTGTTGGTCGGCGTGAACGGCACCACAAACGCACCCCGACAGCCGTCTTTGACCGCCCGTTCCAGCTCGCCGGCCGCCTCCTGGGGATCGCCAAAGGAGATGTGGGCGATGGGAATCAAACGCCCGGACGAATCCCGGCAGAAATCCGCCACCCAGCGGTTGTAGGCTCTGGCATAGGCGGCCTGGAGTCCCAGATCGCCCAGATCCTCGGTCTCCCAGATCAGCCCCAGGCTGGGATACACAATCGCCTTGTTCAGACCCTCGGCGTCCATGCGTTGCAGGCGTTGTTGGGGGTCCATCGAGCCGAACGGGGCCATGTTGACATAGGTCCGGTCGGGGTGCGGCTCGACCTCTTCGGGCGTTTTACCCATCCCGCCAAACGCGGCCAGCTGGCCGGGCTTGATGTACTTGGCCGGCCGGCCGGCGATTTCGAGGACTTCCAGGCCGTCCGGGCCAACCGTCACCCGCATGGCCTGGTCCTGATACTTGGGGTCAATATACTTCTCCCAGGCATCAGGCGTCTCAAGGATATGCCCGTCGGCGTCAATCGCGCCACGATACGGAAACGTCTTATTGTTGGTGACAGACGACATAACTCTCCCTCCTCAACTGGTGAATCAACTTTCTGAACTCAGGAGTATGTTCTAGCGCACTTGACGCCCCTCGACAAGGGTTTTTCGGCAATGGCCACAAACCGCCACAGACACGCCGGCCGACTTCTGCTAGGCTGTCCCGGGCGTACATGAAAATCCGCATTCTGCCTCCAGACGTTCAGCAACAGATTGCCGCCGGCGAGGTCATAGAGCGACCGGCCAGCGTGGTCAAGGAACTCATTGAAAACGCCCTGGATGCCAGCGCCGACACGATTCGGGTCGAAATCCAGGAGGGCGGCCGGCGGCTGATCAAGGTCACCGACAACGGTCCGGGCATGGCCGCCGCCGATGTCGGTCTGGCGTGTGAGCGTTTTGCGACCAGCAAGATCACCAGCGCCACCGATATCGCCCGGATTCGGACCTTCGGCTTTCGGGGCGAAGCCCTGCCAAGCATTGCCTCGGTCTCCCGCCTGCGACTGCTGACCCGCCAGCGCACGGACCAGCTCGGCACCGAACACCGCCTCGAGGCCGGCCGGCCGGTCTCCCAGCGCCAGGCCGGGGCGCCGGTCGGCACCAGCGTCGAGGTCTGGGACGTGTTTTACAACACCCCGGCCCGCCGCCGGTTCATGCGCAGCCTGCGCACCGAGTACGGCCATATCCTGGGCACCTTTACCCGCTTTGCGCTGGCCTTTCCCGACACGAGCCTGTCCCTGTCGTTTGACGGCCGCGAGGTCTACAACTTCCAGCCCGGCTCGCTCCAGGAGCGACTGACGGCCTGCTTTGGCGGCGAGACGAGTTCGGGTCTGGAGGAGGTGGAAAACGCGGGTCTGAGCGGCCGGGTGTGGGGAGCCGTGCTGCCCAGCCAGTCGGGCTGGCAGCGGCGCTACTATCTGTTCGTCAACCGCCGCCCGGTCCGCGACCGGACGCTGTACCGGGCCGTCCGAGACGCCTGGGGCGAGGCCGGCGGGCTGGTCCTGCTCTTTCTCGAACTGCACCCCTCGCAGCTCGACGTCAACATCCATCCGGCCAAGGCCGAGGTCCGCTTCCGGGACGATACGGCCATCTACAGCCTGGTCCGAAGCGCGCTCGAACACCGCCAGCGTCCGGCCTGGCTGCAAACCGAGGCCGTGGCAGAACAGCAGGAAGCCTACGACGGAGCGTCCGTCAATGGCTTCGCGCTGGTCGGTCAGGTGGAAAACAGCTTCCTGCTGACCGTATCCGAGGGCCACGTCTACCTCCTGGACCAGCACGCGGCCGAGGAGCGGGTCTTGTACGAACGGCTGCAAGACGGCCGGGTCCAGGCCAGGCGCCTGATTGCGCCCCAGGTGGTCAAACTGTCGATTGACGAGCAAGCCTTCCTGGACGACACGGCCGAGGCCTTGTCGGCGTGCTGTTTTGAGCTGGACGCCTTCGGTCCCGGGGTGGTCGCGCTACGGGCTGTGCCGGATTTTCTTGAACCCCAGTCCTCAGGCCTGATTTTCTCGCGGCTGCTGGCCCGCCTGCGCAACAAAAAAGAGGACATCCGCCAGGCCCTGTCCTGCCTGGCGGCCCTCAAAGCCGGCCAGCCGCTGAGCCGCGACGCCCAGGAACAGCTGCTTACGGCCTGGACGCAGACCGCCCACCCCCACGCCTGCGCGCATGATCGCCCGGCCTATTTCCGGCTGTCGCTGGACGAGGTACGGCGCAGGCTGGGACGGACGGGCTTGAGCTGCGAGTTTGAGGGTAATGACGAGGCCTGAACGAATCGAACCAGCCTAATCTCCTGGGGGGTGCCAGCCAGCCTCAACCCACTCACGTCTGACCATGATGGCGATGACATGATTGAGTTGGAGAGCGACAACTGTTGCCCGACCGCAGGCGGTCCGTCCAATGATACGTGTTCCGTCTTTGCTCCACTCGAAGTGTCTGGCCCAGCTCTGGCGTCGAGGATTAAAGAGCCTCACGCTTCGGTCTGTAGCGGGATCACGGGCGCGCGTCTGGGTTGCCTTGAATCCGTTGCACATCCTGCAGGCGAGCCACAGATTATCTTCCGCATCAGCCCCGCCACGGGCTTTTGGGAGAATATGGTCGATCTCCAGCTGCCCAAGAACGTACTGTTGCGAACTCTGACAATAGCCGCACCTGTTCCGAGCCTGAGACCGCGTTCGGTCTCGCACGGCAGCTGAGACTGAGCCAGGCATTAGGATTCAAGAGGGTCCTGTAGGCCACGCTGGACGGCCTCGCGGAGAGCCTGGGCCTTGCGAAGCAGTCCTGCCTGGTAGCGTTGCATGAGCGCAAACAACTCGGCCTGCTCCGCAGCCGAGAGCTTGTCAGCCTGTTGTTTGTCGAGAAGGAGACTGAGTTTTCGATCCTGACTTGGGGGCAATTGGAGTTGAGTGAGGGCCAAAAGGTCTTCATTCGAGAGGTCTGCCACCGGTGTCAACTCTTCTGATAATGCGTCGAACGGAGGGAGGGAAATCGTGAGAGTGCGAGTCAGAATCTCCGTCACCTCACAGCTTATCAGGCGGGCCAAGCGCTCAGCCTTTTGATACACCTCGTCCGGCAAAGTGAGGGTGACCTGCGTACTCATGAGAGGCTCTCCTTGGCTACTCGTCCGTATGGTATGCCAAATGACCGGATTCTACCATACGCCACGCCAGCGCTTCCTCCCCTTTCTTGCAGCCCCGGCACCCGAGATGGTACAGTCCGGCTCATTCCCTACACGCTTGAGCGAGGAGAATGGTAGTGCAGAAAAAATTCCGCTTTATCGACAGCGACGCCCATATTCTCGAACCGAACGACATGTTCGAGCGCTATCTCGATCCCAAGTTTCGCCATCAGATGCCCAAAACGTGGCTGTTCTACGACGGAGACCCGCTGGGTTTCCGTTTTGAGCTGTCCATCCCCAACCCCGACGGCGGCAGCTACACCATGCCCTTTGGCCGCGACCCGATTGATTCCAGCGTTATGGGCCCGGCCTCGTTCGACCCCGGGGTACGGGTCAGCCTGCCGGGTCAGGACGAAGCCTACGCCGAGTTTGCCAAACAGAATTTTCCGCCCGAGATGTACCCCGTAGCCATGGAACGGACGGGGATCGACTACATGGTCGTCTACCCCTCGGTCGGTCTGCTGTCGGTGGCCGTGCCCAAGATGGCGGCCGACACGGCCGCAGCCTATCGGCGGGCGTATAACGACTGGCTGTACAACTTCTGCTCGGCGGCCGGCGGTCGGGTCTTCGGGGCCGGCTCGGTAGACCTGCGCGACGCCGAGGAGGCGGCGCGTGAGGCGCGCCGGTGCGTCACAGACCTCGGCTTCAAGGCCATTCACATCAACCCGGTGCCGGTCGGCCAGCACCGGCTGTACGACGAGTTCTATGAACCGCTGTGGAACGCCCTCGAAGACCTCGACGTGCCGCTGGCCGTCCACACCGGCACCGGCACTGCAGCCGACGACATGCTCTACCACTATATTCCGCGCCTGCGTTCGGCCCAGACGACCGTCGCCTTCACCATCGGCAATATGCTGGCCTGCACCTCGCTCATTATGGGCGGCGTGCTGGAACGCCATCCGCGCCTGCGGGTGGTCCACCTGGAATCCGGCGCGGGCTGGGTGCCTTTCTGGCTCGACCGACTCGGCGCCAGCGTCCAGGGCGGCTTTCGCGGCCTGGAGATTCCCGGACTGAGCAAGCATCCGATCGAGTACTTTCAGCGCCAGTGCTACATCTCGGCCGACCCGGACGACCCGGGCATCAAACAGACGATTGACCTGCTGGGCGATGACAACATCGTGACCGCCACCGACTTTGGTCATCCCGAAGGCCGCCAGTATGCCTGGGCGGTCAAAGAACTCATGGCCCTTGAGGGCGTATCGGACGACAGCAAGAAGAAAATCATGTGGGACAACGCCCTGAAGCTGTACCCGATTCAGCCCGACTAACACCAGGAGGGGAACGATGAAGATCACCCGTTTTTACGCTACCGAGGACGGCGGTTCGCGCTTCATGGACATCGACATTCCGATCACCACCCCGCAGCAGGACGCCGACGGCCACACCCTGATGCTGTCCAACGCCTACGTCTCACCGTCGGTGCGCTTTGTGGAGCTGCCGGCCGGCATGTCCCAAACCTGGCATAACGCGCCCCAGCGCCAGATTGTCGTCGTGCTGTCGGGGACGCTGGAAGTCGGCACGACCGATCAGCAGACCCGGCAGTGGCAGGCCGGCCAAGCCTTTCTGGCCGACGACGTGACCGGCAAGGGCCATACCACGCGGACCGTCGGTGGGCCGGCCAGCGTCTTCTTTGCTCCCCTGCCGGACGGTTTCGATCTGGACAACTGGTCGGCCTAGATTATCATGATTTCTTCCAAGCAGACTGGCTGACGTCATAGGGCCGGCCCGCGCTTCGGACGAGAGTAAGGAGAAAGCCGTGCTGACCGCATATATCCAGGCAGCTATGGACAAAGCCCACTATGAACTTTTGCCCGACGGAGAGGGGTATTTTGGAAGTATTGAGGAGATGGAAGGCGTATGGGCCAACGCTGACACTCTCGAAGCCTGTCGGGCAGAACTCCAAGAAGTCTTGGAAGCCTGGATCATCCTTGGGCTGAAGATGGGCCATCCCCTGCCTTCAGTCGAGGGTATATCCTTGGATATCCAAGAAGTCGCCTAATGCCACCTTTTGGTCCTATAGAGCGTCACGATCTGATTTATTTCCTCACGAGAACAGACTGGGAACGGCTTTCTTAGCCGGCACCCTGCGCCAGCCGCAGTCCCTCCGTTTTCAAGCAAGGTGCTCAGGTGAAACAGCTATGACACACGCCTCAACCAGCTACCGCCAGCTTCGTCGCTGGCAGTACGGTCTCATCCTGTTCCTCACCCTGGGCATCCTGGGCATGAGCCTCTTCTTCTACCGACGGGCGCTGTTTTTCACCGTACTGGTACCGATCGGATTTGCCCCCTTCTCGTATGCCCGGCTGCGGCTCCACGCCGCTCTTGAGCAGGCTCTGGGTTCTTCTGGGGGCCTCTTTCGAGCCACGCGGTGGCTCGGTCTGGCGTGCGATATCATTCTGGCCGCCCAGTTTCTGACCGGCCGCTGGAGTGACGAGCTGCCGCTGCTCCACGCGCCCGGGGTGTCCTGGGTCGGAGCGATCTGGTACAGCGCCTATCTGTTGCTGTTCTTCGGCTATATGGGCCTGGACCTGTGGTCGCTCGGCCGGCGCGGTCTGAAACGTCTCGTTCAGACCGCCGAGCCAGCTGCCGACAGCGTGGTTTCGCCCCAGCGCCGTCGCTTTCTTCGCCAGGCCGGCGCACTGGGCGTGGCAACACCGTTCATGTTTTCGGCGTCAGGGGTCAAGACCTCGTACGACTTGCAGCTCGAAGAGCGCGAGCTGGTCCTGCCCCACTGGCCCCGGGAACTGGACGGCCTGCGCGTGGCCCATTTATCCGACATCCATGTCGGGGGGTATATGAACCGGCGGCGGCTCCTGCATATGGCCGACCTGACCAATAGCGCCAAGGCCGATGTCATACTCCATACCGGCGATTTTCTGACCCACCGGGTCGGCGACTTCGACATCCCCCTGTACGAAGCCCTGGCCCGCATTCAGGCCCCGTATGGCCAGTGGGCGTGCCTGGGCAACCACGATTTTGACAACCCGACCCGCCTCGTCTCGCTGCTCGACCAGGCCGGGGTGCACACCCTGCGCAACGCCCTGGTCAGCCTGTCGATCGACGGCCATAAGCTGGAAGTCGTGGGCCTGGACTACTTCCTGCGTATGACCGGCAGTCCGGCCGAGCGCTACGCCGAGATTCTGCGCGCCTGGCAGCCCCAGGCTCCCCGCATCCTGCTCAACCATGACCCGCGCGGCTTTGAGCTGCTGCCGGACAACTGCGCCGACCTGGTGCTGTCCGGCCACACCCACGGCGGGCACATCGGCATCCCGCTGGGCCAGGACACCCTGGTGTCGGTGATCGGGCTGCTCGGCATCCCGGATCAGGGGATTTTTCAGCGCGGCGACATGCGCATGTTCGTCACCCGCTGTGTCGGTTTCTACGGCTATCCGATGCGCCTGGGGATTGCTCCCGAGATTGCCCTGCTGACGCTGCGTTCCCCATCCAGACCCGACACAGAGATCAGGGCATGAGGCTGCACTCCCTGCACCACGTTCCGTTTGAGGGTCTGGGCAGTATGGCGGCCTGGGCCCAGGCCCGAGGCCATCGGCTGAGCGCCAGCCAGCTGTATGCGGACGC
>JAGWBB010000106.1:11047-11796 GCA_021296095.1 Desulfurellaceae bacterium
ATCGGCTGGTTTCCGGTTGAGTTCACCCAGGCGGCAACGACTTCCCCCTTCTTTTCCGGGCTGCCGCCCAGCCTGGAGGTGTTCCACTGGCACGGCGATACGTTCGACCTGCCGGCCGGCGCGGTCCATATCGCCCGCAGCCGGGCCTGCCAGAACCAGGCCTTTATCTGTGACGAGCGGCTGGTGGGCTTGCAGTTCCACCTGGAGACGACCCCCCACGCGGCGGCGGAGCTGATTCGCCACTGTCGGCACGAAATCGTTCCGGCCCGGTTCATTCAGACCGAACAAGACATGCTGGCCGACGGCGGGCGGTTCGAGACGATCAACACGGCCATGGAACAGGTGTTGGCCGGCCTGGAGCGCTGGGAGCGGGTTTGAAACCCGCCCCCACAAGGCATCTCTTCGCCACAGCAGGACTAAGGGGGATTTTCCCGGGACGCCTCAGGCTCTGTCGGCCCGCCGCCAGAAGCTGATGGCTGAGACACCGGTGATGACGACCACAGCCGGGGCGAAGAGATTCCAAATGAGGGCGCTGGCCTCAAAATGATCCGAGAACTTGAGCACGTAGTTATGCAGGTAGATGATGCCGACAAAGGCGGCGACCATGGTGAACAGATCGACCGGCCCTTGGCTCCTGACCGGTTCTGCGCCAGGAGTCTGGAGCGAGGCGTGGACGTTGAGGCCGACCACCAGGACCAGGACGATCAGCGTCAGCGGATCAACCACATAGTCCCATAGCGGCTGGACAC
>JAGWBB010000106.1:12129-14866 GCA_021296095.1 Desulfurellaceae bacterium
TGGGCAATCGAGTGGACCGGGGCAAAGGGCACCTCGGCCTGCTCCAGGACGGCGCTGACCTCGGCCACGGTCCGCGCCTTGACCCACTCGGCGACCAGACCGTCAATCTCCTTGGCGTGCTTGCCCCGCCCGGCAATGCTGGAGAACCGCTCGTCGGCCAGCAAATCCTCGCGTCCCACGCCCTTGCAGAAACGACCGAACATGTCCTGGGGCACGGCCAGAATATAGATCCAGCCATCCTTGGCCTGATAAGCGTTGCAGGGTGAGATGCCGCCCGGGCTGTTGCCGTTGCGCTGGGGCTCTTTGCCGGTCAGCAGGTAGTTGGCAATCGGAATCTCCATCAGCGTATAGCCCGTATCCAGCAGACACACGTCGAGCGCCTGACCCTGGCCCGTCACATCGCGGCGGTGCAAGGCTCCCAGCGCGCCGATCGTGGCGTGCAGGGCGGTAATGCGGTCGATGATGGGCGAGTTGGTCATGACCGGCGGACCGTCGGGAAAACCGGTAAAGCTCATCAGCCCCGACATGGCCTGGCCGATCGGGTCATAGGCGGGCCGATGCTTGTACGGCCCCTGCTGGCCAAAGCCGGACACGTTGATCAGGATCAGGCCCGGATTCAGCTGTTTGAGCGTGTCATAGCCCAGGCCCATGGCCGCCATCACCCCGGGCCGGAAATTCTGCAACAGCATGTCGAACTTGGGCACGAGTTCCTTGATCAGGGCAATCCCCTTTTCGCTGCGGACGTTGAGGGTGATGCTTTTTTTACCCCGGTTGTAGACCGACCAGTAGACCTTGCCGATACCGCGCGATTCATCCCCGCCCGGCGCCTCAAGCTTGACCACCTCCGCGCCCAGATCGCTCAGAATCATCGCGCAGCGCGGCCCGGCCTGGTAGCGCCCCATATCCAGAACCTTAATGCCATCCAAACAGCCCGCCATAGTCGTCCCTCCTTGTTGCTGACTCTCTTCTCGGCCAAAGACGGCCCTCATTATGCGCCGTGAAAGCTCAGCCGCGCCAGAGCCCGCCGGGTTCGCGGCGCAGCGTCCGGCTCCCCTTCCCGTCCGTGTGTCTCACCCGCCAGCCGGAGCAAATCCTGGGGCGTATCCACATCGTACCAGGACGGGACCAGAGCCACGCTGTAGCCGTGCCGACGCGCCTGTTCCAGGGTCTGCTGTAACACTTGTGGGGTGCTCCACGCAATGTTTTCAAACAAGGGACGGTGGACTTCTCGGACGCCGACCAGGTAGTAGCCGCCGTCGCGGCTGGGGCCGAACACCGCGTCACAGCCGGGGTCTTCGAGCCTACGGAAGGCGGCTTGTACGTGGGCGGCGGGCAGGCTCGGAATATCACTGCCGATGAGTACGGCCCGCGAAAAGCCGGCCGCCAGCATGTCGTGCAGCGTATGCATCTGGCGCTCGCCGAGCGAGGCACCGCGCTGGGGTTGATAGCGAACCGGAAAGGGAAGCAGGCTCCGAAAGAGCGGCGCGCTGTCAGCCGGGGTAATGGCCATGAACACCTGGACCGCGTCCAGCCGACACATCCGCTCAACGATGTCGAGCAAAAAGCAGCGCGCCAAGTCGGCGGCCTGTTCGGGCGTGAGGGGTGGACACAGCCGGGTTTTGACCTGACCGGCGACCGGCGCTTTGGCGAAAATGGCGAGGGCGTTCGGCATGCTGGAGTCCTCAGAGCGGGCATCATCGTCCGCTTTTGTAACGCGTCCGCCCGGCCCGGCGCAATGCTCGCTTGACACGCCCACAGCACCCCAGTATCGTGCCGCTGGCATGGCGGTCGTGGACGAAATCGTTGGTATTGTAGACGAACACAACCGGGTGGTCGGGGCTGTGCCGCGCAGCGAAATGCGGGCCAAGCGTCTGGCGCACCGCAGCACCTATATCCTGGTGTTCAACTCTCAGGGACAGCTGTACGTCCAGAAGCGGACGCCGACCAAAGATGTCTTTCCGGGCTACTACGACCTGGCTACCGGCGGGGTCGTGCTGGCCGGTGAGAGCTACGAGCGGGGGGCAGCGCGTGAGCTGGAAGAGGAGCTGGGCATTCGGGACGTAGCCCTGACCAAGCTGTTCGAGTTCTACTTCGAGGATGAGCACAACCATGTCTGGGGCGGCGTCTTCACCTGTGTCTACGACGGGGAACTGCGCCTGCAGGAAGAGGAGGTCGAGAGCGTCATCCTGCTGACGCCGGACGACACCCTACGCCACGCCCAGACCGCGCCGTATACGCCCGACGGGCTGTACGTCCTGCGCCGCTACCTGGGTCAGGTCGCATAGGAACGCGCCCAGAATCTTCACCAAGAATCTTCACCCAGGACCTTCGCTCAGGACCGTGGTGTTATGAAAATCGGTTATCTGCTCGATACCCATGCCGGCCCGTACAACATGCCCCTGCCGGACAGCGCCCAGGCCCGGGCGTTTATCGATCACCTGTGGCGGGAAGCCGCAGTCGCCGAACAGGTCGGCTTTGACTCGCTGGTCGTGCCCGAGCGGCATACCCGCACCGAGTGTCTGTTTCCTTCACCAATTGTTCTGTTGAGCGGCTTGGCGGCGCGCACGACGCGGATTCGGCTGGGGACCTACGTGCTCATCCTGCCGCTGTACGACCCGGTCCACATTGCCGAACAAATGGCCCTGATCGATCTGATGTCCGGCGGCCGTCTGATCTGCGGGCTGGCCTCGGGCTACCACCCGGATTACCACAACGCCTTTGCCATTCCGATGCGGGG
>JAGWBB010000106.1:14882-17057 GCA_021296095.1 Desulfurellaceae bacterium
TGGGGCCAGGAATACTTCTCCTACCACGGCCAGGTGTTCAAGTATGACCAGGTCCGGGTGACGCCCAAGCCCCTGCAAGAGCCGTACCCCGAGCTGTGGCTGGGCGGCATGTTCCCCTATACCACCCGACGCGCCGGGCGGAGCGGCGACGCCTGGTGTTCGGACCCCTTTCCGATTGAGAAGGAAACCTGGAAGAGTCGGGTCGGCATGTATCGGGAGGCGGCGGATAAGGCCGGCAACCGCGCCCAGGTCGTCTTGATGCGCGACGGCTGGGTCGCCTCAAGCCGGGCCGAGGCGGAAAAAACCTTTGGCCGGATTTACGTCGATGAGACCCTCTTTTACTTTCGCCACGGCATTCTCAACCACCACCCGGACTTTCGGTCCGAGTCCGATTTCACCGTTGACGCCTGCTTTCAGCACGCCGTCGCCGGAACGCCTCAAGACTGTATTGAGCAGCTCGAACGCTACCGGCAGGAGTACGACGTTGATTATGTGATCATGCGTTTTCGGCTGCCGGGGGTGCTGGACTGCCTGCGGCTGTTCGGCCAAGAGGTGTTGCCCAAGTTTCAGGGCTAAGCCATACGCTTCAGGAGCTTGACATCCGGCATGAAAATTTAGCCACGAATCCAGTCTTCGATAAGAAGTCCCTCGATACGATGGTAGTGACGAACATTCCCTGTCACCAAAATCGCCCCACGGGCAAGACAGATTGAACCGATGAAGAGGTCGGCGTCGGTCAGTCCTTGACCGGCTCGCTCCAAGGCCGCTTTGACTCGTCCGAAGTGACGGACGCTTTGTTCGTCAAACCCAAAGACCGGGAGCGTTCCCAGGAAGGCCCGTACTCCTTCGGCCTTGGACTGTGGATGACGCGATTTGGCCGCCCCATAATACAGTTCAGCTGCGGTGATCCACGTTGTCGCTACGTGATCAAGAGTGTTCCGGCGACGGGTAAGAACGCGGACATTGGCTCTGAGGATCTCAATACAGACATCCGTATCGAGAATTCTCACAGATCAGCCTTCCGCCCTGTCGAACGGGCAGCGTATATCCGCGCGACCTCTTCTTCGGCGTCTTCAGTGCCCCATTTGTCTCCGAGTGTTTCCCAGACCCTGAGTTGGGCTTCGATCTCGTCGCGTAGGTGACGAACAGTGTCATGCCGTCCTCCAGCGACAGCATTTTCCAAGAGACACAGGATCTGCTGATTGAGGCTACGGTGCCCCTGTGTCGCTTGTTGGCGCAGACGACCTAGCAAGTCGTCGGGAACATCTTTTATCGTCAAGGAAGCCATCCTAGTCCATCCTCAAAAAAGTGCGTTGACGTGTCATACGTCTTATTCGGCTGAACCGCGTCAAAAGCGGGCGATGACCTGCTGACTGAACTCGGTCACAAACTCGGTGTAGCCATTTGTCGGCGGGATAAAGGCGACCCAAGGCTGTGCAGTCGCTCAAGGAGAGCCTCGGGCGTGGCGGTCATGGTCGCCGCCCGGATCAGCTCCGGCGTGACAAAGCGCTCTTCTTCGGGCTGGACGTACAGACAGTGACCGTCGTGCAGGTCGAGATGGTAGGTATCACTGGCGGCAACGCGCCTGTCGGTAAACGCCTTGTACTCGGCAAACAGCGGCCGAAGCGGCTCCGGCGCTGCGACTGGGTCTTTGACCGTCTCATACAGGGAATGCAGGGCGACCGTGGTCCATGCCCCGACCGCGGCTTTGACCCGAGGGGCCTCCAAGCCTTCTCCCGGCCTGAGCAGGCAGGTGGCGGTAATGAGCGCCGAGTACAGGTCGGCCGGATCTTTTCCGGCCCGCCGCGCGCCACGGCTGACGTACTGCCAGGCGTCGCGCCAGCCCTGGGCCGTATTCGTCCGCGAGGTCAGGAAGCCGTCGCCGACTTCGCCGGCCAGGGTCATCGCCCTGGGCGCGTTGGCCGCAACATAGATCGGCACCTCGGCCCGGGTATTCATGAACTCCATGTCCTGATGAAAAAAACGCACGGCCCGCTCGGCCTCGCCCTCCCGGTAGGTGACCTGCCGGCCTCGGAGGAGTTGGCGGACGACCTGGACGTGGTCGCGGAGTTCGGCCAGCGAACACGGCGGGAACCCCATCGCCCGCCTGGCGCTGTTACCGGTGCCGATGCCCATGCTGACCCGGCCCGGCGCCATCTGGTTGAGGGTTGCCAC
>JAGWBB010000106.1:17088-20949 GCA_021296095.1 Desulfurellaceae bacterium
CCGGTGCCCAGGCGAATGCGCGAGGTCGCGGCCGCCATCAGCGCCAGGCACATATACACATCCCCGGCCATCATGTGCGAGTCCGCCACCCAGGCGTGGCTGAAGCCGCACTCTTCGGCCAGCTTGGCCTCTGCGGCGCAGCTGTTCGGTCTGGCGAAGACGACCGTCCCAAAGTCCATGACACCCTCCCGGCGGCTAGGATTCCAGGACCGTGTAGTCCCGGTCGGCGTAGGGAAATCCCGCTAACTCAAAGTGGGGCTGGGTATAGGCCAGGTGGCGGTTGATATAGTAAGCCCGGATCTCGGCGATCCTGTCTCCGCGAAAGGCATACCACTCCGCCCCCCGCATCAGCTCCGGCGTGTTGGTTTCGGGCGGCGTCCAGCTCATCGTCCATTCGATGACGGCCTCATCAGCCTGGACCAGGGCATGATCGACCGACCAGGTGGCCTGAATGCGCGGCTGCATCTTGGCCCAATAGTCGGCCAGGTTTTCCGCACCCCGGATCGGCCCGTGGTGGGTGAAGTAGTGCACCACGTCAGCCGTGAAGGTCGAGATCATGAGGGCCCGGTCGGCCGTACTACAGCCGTGGTAGTAGCGTTTGATGGTGGTCACATGGTTCATGGCTGCTCCTGTCTGCTGCACGGACGGCAGTGTAGCACACTCTGGTTCTGCGATCAGGAACCTGTCCGGTCAAATATCGGCCCGGCGCGTGTTGACCTTGTGGCGACGACAGGAAATCATGGGTTTTTCGCAAAGGGGGACGCGCATGAACGCAGGACATTTTCGTGGTTTTGAGGTTGCCGTACATGACCCCGGCATCGCCTGTATCACCTTTAATCAGCCCGAACGCCTCAACGGCATGACCCACCACCTCAAACGCGACCTGGTTGAAACCCTCCTCCAGGCTCAGATGGACGACAGCATTCGGGTCGTCGTCTTTACCGGCTCGGGTCGAGCCTTCTCGGCCGGTGACGACATCAGCGGCCGGCCGCTCGGCGCGGCCACGGCCGAGGCGCTGGTGCCCGACATCTTTGCCGGTCACCACAATGCGACCGGCACCTACAACGGCCTGCGGGCTTTTTCCCAACCGCTCAACCTGGCCGTTCGGAGTCTGGACAAGCTGACCATTGCGGCGATTAACGGCGTCGCCATTCAGACCGGGTTTTCGCTGGCCCTGGCCAGTGATTTTCGGATTGCGTCCCAGGACGCCAGGCTGGGTAGCGCCACGCTGCGCTTTGGTCTGCTGCCGGACGAGGGCGGGCAGTATCTCCTGGTCCAGCTGCTGGGGGTGGCCAGGGCCATGGACTTCCTGATGCGCAAACGCATTGTGTCGGCGCCCGAAGCCCTGGAACTCGGTCTGGTCCACGAGGTCGTGCCGGCCGGCGAGCTGATGGACCGGACGCTGGAGCTGGCCCGCGAGCTGGCCGACGGCCCGCAGGTGTCGATGCGGATGCTCAAGCGCTCAATCTACAACGCGGCCGAGATGACCTTTGCCCAGTCGCTGGATGAAATCGCGTCCAAGACTGCGGTGACCGATCATCACCCGGATGCCACAGAGGGCCTGCGGGCGTTTCAGGAAAAACGCACGCCGCGCTTCAACCGCTGGCTTGAGGATACATAGGATGCGGCGCACTTCCTGATCTCATACCGGACGAGAGCTATATGTCTTCCCAAACACAATCCCGCCTGACGCCTGAGGAATACCTGGCCCTGGAACGCCAGGCCGAGACCAAGAGCGAATATCTCGACGGCGAGCTGTTTGCCATGTCTGGGGCCAGTCGCAGGCATAATCTGATCACCGTCAACATCACCGCCGGACTCCACGCCCAGCTCCGCCAGCGACCGTGCGAAGTCTATACCAGCGACATGCGGCTGAGGGTCAGTCCGAGCGGGCTGTATACCTATCCAGACATGGTTGTTGTGTGCGAGACGCCGCAGTTTGAAGACGCGGAGTTGGATACGCTGCTGAATCCGACCCTGATTGTCGAAGTGTTGTCACGATCTACCGAAGACTACGACCGGGGCGGGAAGTTTGAGCATTACCGCAGCCTGGACTCGCTTCAGGAATACCTGCTGGTGGCCCAGGACCGATGCCACATCGTGCACTACACCAGGGAGCCGGCTCATACCTGGCTGCTCTCAGAAACGACCCGCTTTGATGATCGCCTCCGCCTTCCGTCTCTCAGTGCGGAACTCCTGGTCGCCGACATGTATGCCAAAGTCCGGTTCGATAGATAGCCGAAACCGCTCAGCCGAAAGGACACCCCATGAGCCGACTGCGCCAAGTCCCCAAAGCCGAAGCCTCAGCCGAAGTGCGGGCCATTTATCAGGAATTTTTCGGCGAGCGCGACCCGGTTGCCGAGCCGGGCACCGCAACCGGCACGCCCGGCGATTACTGGACGACGTTTGCCCTGGTTCCCGACCTGATGGTCCAGGCCCGGGATTGTCTGCTCGGCATGCTCGGGCCCGGCCGCCAGCTCGACCCCCAGCTGCGCGAGCTGGCCATCCTGCGGACCGGCATTGTCGGCGACTCCCGCTTTGAGTACTCCCAGCACCTGAAGGTCGCCCGGACGGTCAACATCCCGGAGGCCAAGCTGGCCGCCATCAAGGGCTGGACAACGAGCGAACTGTTCAGCCCGGCCGAGCGGGCGGTCATGGCGGCGACCGACGAGCTGTTGGCGCGCAACCTGGTCGAAGACGCGACTTTCGCCGAACTCAAGCGCCACCTGTCGGACCCGCAGATTCTGGAGCTGTTCTACGCCATCGGTCTGTGGCGCATGCACGGCCTCATTACCCGCGCCCTGCATCTGGAGTACGACACGGATACGACCGAGCGGATGCAGGAGGTGCCGGCGCCGCCGGCCGAGGACTAAACCCTGCTCCGTCCCGGCCGGCTCAGCCCGCTTCGGCAAAAAAGTCCAGCAGCTTTTGGGTCAAATACGCCGGCTGCTCCTCGGCCACCCAGTGGCCGCACGCGTCAATCTCCTCGCCCCGGACATCCTCGGCCAGGGCTTCGAGCGAGCGCTTGGTCTGCTTGCCAAAGCTGTATTTGCCGCCCAGGGCCAGGACCGGCATGCTGAGCTTGGTCTTGGCGTTTTCCGTATTGTGGTCAACATCGTCCCAGATGGCCCGGTAATACTCGAAGCCGGCCCGCATGCCGCCCGGTGAGGCGTAGCAGCGGACATACTCGTCAATGTCTTCCTCGCTGATGGCGCTCGGGTTGTAGGCGGTGCGGTAAAACCAGGACAGGTACAGGCGCTCCCGGCCCGCAATCAGCTGCTCGGGCAGGTCCGGCACACCGTGAAAAGAGAGATGCCACAGCCCGCCCCGCCGGGAGGCCTGGGGAATCTTTTCCAGCCCGGCGCCCGGAATCGGCACATCGAGAATCACCAACCGCCGGACATCCTGGCGGTGGGCGCAGGCGTAGGCGTAGGCGACCGGCCCACCCCAGTCATGGCCGACCAGAAAAATCCGCTCAAAACCGAGCCGGCGAACGAGCTGGTAGATATCGTCGGCAACCGTGCGCTTGTCGTAGCCGGTCAGCGGTTTGGACGAGTCGCCCAGGCCCCGCATATCGGGCGCGATAACGGTGTAGTGCTGGGCCAGAGGAGGAATGATTTTTCGCCACTGGTACCAGGTCTCTGGCCAGCCGTGGAGCAGGACCACCGGGTCTCCGTGCCCCGCTGTCACATAGTGGAGTTGGACATTGTTGACCGCTGCGGTGTGGTGGGCAAGCGTGACTTCAGGCATGAAAAGCCTCCTTATTTTGTCTCCCCAGGCATACTAGAGTGGTTCACGATAGGTTGTAGCCATTGGAGCGGTCGTGTGATAGCAGCCGAGGGCGGAGGACCACAGGATGCC
>JAGWBB010000107.1:0-2819 GCA_021296095.1 Desulfurellaceae bacterium
TATCAGTTGGGCCTGCGGCTCCAGGCCGTTGTAGGCGCCCAGGGAAAAATACTCGAACGGAATCTCGGTGTCGATCTCGTCGAGCTGGCGTTTCACCTCGTCCACCGTGCCGGCCACAATCAGGCCGGTGTTCATCACCCGCTCGAGCATCGAGCCCTGGCCCTCGGCCAGCAGGACCGGGAAGAAATGGACCGCGAACTGTGAGAAAAACGGCACAATCGTCTTGTCCACCTTCTCATACGCCTCGTCCCGCGTCTTGCCGATGAACAGGAAACGCAGCAAGCCCTGGCCCTGACCCGGACCGAGGGTCTTGCCGGCCTCGGCCGCACCCTCACGATAGGCCACATCTTGGGCCCGGGCGCCCTGCATGGGCGCGAAATAACAGCAGGTGAAGCCTTCCTGGCCCGACCAGCGGGCCGACTCGGCGCTGCCCGACGAGCTGATGAACACCGGCGGGTGGGGGCGCTGGTAGGGTGCCGGGACGACGCTGATCTGACGCACCCGGTTGTGTTCGTCAATCTCGCCCGGCGCGCCATACTCCTGGGCGCAGGGATAGGCCGGATAATTCTCAATGCCGCTGGCCGGATAGGGCACTTTGAAATACGCCCCGTCGTGGGCAAAGCTCTGCTGCGTCCAGGCTTTCTTGACGATCGTGACCATCTCGCGAAAGATCTGCTGATTGTTCTCGTCGGCCTCGGCCTGCTCGGGCGACTCCCGGTTCGACAGCGTCGGCAGCGATTCATACGCCTGGCCCAGGGTGCGCACCCAGCGCGCCTGGTAGCCACGGGCAAAGCCGACAAAAAAGCGGCCCTTCAAAATGTGGTCCAGCAGCGCGGTCTCTTCGGCTACCCGCAGAGGGTTATGGGTGCCCATCACGTAGCCCAACTGGCCCATCCGCATGCGGGTGGCATACGGCCCCAGCCAGGCGTTCATGATGCCCGGGCAGGGCAGCATCTCAAAGCCCTCGGAATGAAAGTGGTGCTCGATGAAGCTCATGCCCCAGTAGCCCAGGCTATCGGCCGCTTTGACGATATCGACCATGCCGTCGATGATCTCGGCATACTTCTCAACACTGCGCCCGACCGGTCGGAGCCGTTTACGCTCGGCGTTGGAGCTGACCGGCATGGACGGAACCATCTGAATCATTGTTTTCACCCGCGTCCTCCTTGTCGTGCTTCTTAAACCCGTCCGGGCTCACAGCGTCAAGCCCGCCTGCCGGCCAGTTGCCTCGCTTGCATCCGGGTCTGAGGTTTTGTATAGCTCCGGCCAGACACAAGGAGGGAGCCTATGGGGCTGCCTGAGCTACGGGACCGGGTGTGTATTGTCGGCGTCGGCGACACCCCGCAGGGCTCGGTGCCGGACAAAACCGGCGACGAGCTGGCCATTGACGCGGCCCGGGCCGCCCTTGAGGACTGCGGGCTCAACAAGGACGATATCGACGGCCTGTTCGTCCAACCCAGCTACGGCCGCCAGGGCGATTATCTCAAAGTCGGTCTGATGCTCGGCCTGAATCCCAGGGTCGGCGGTGCGGTCGAGGCCTCCGGGGCAACCGGCTGCTACCTGATCCAGCACGCCGCCCTGCTGCTCAACGCCGGCATGGCCAACTACATCCTGCTGGTCTACGGCACAAACCAGAAAACCAACCGCAACCGCTTTGGCGGAGCCTTGCTCGAAGAGCACGCTCCCTACGGCGGCTTCAATCCCTCCGGGCCGTTCGCCTTCGCCTTTCGACGGCACATGCATCTGTACGGCACGACCGAGGAGCAGCTGGCGACGATTGCCATCAACCAGCGCCGGCACGCTGGGCTCAACCCCAAGGCGGCGCAAAAAACCCCGCTGAGCCTCGACGACTACCTGAACGCCCGCTACATCGTGTGGCCGCTGCGCATGTTCGACTACTGCTACATCACCGACGGTGGGCATGCCTTCATTCTGACCACCCCCGAGCGAGCCGCAGACCTCAAGAAACCGCCGGTATTCATCCGTGGCATGGGTCGCCAGGAAGCCTTCCGGGCCTACGAGACGCCCGACCTGGTCATGCAGAGCTTTCAGCAGGAGGCCGCAGCCAGGATGGTCTTCGGCATGGCCGACATGAGCGTGAACGACATCCAGGCGCTGTACGTGCAGGACGCCTACAGCCCGGCCGTGATCGCCGCCCTGGAAAACTACGGCTTTTGTCCGCGCGGCGAGGCCGGCCGCTGGATACAGGGCGGCCGGATCGGCCTGGGCGGCGAGCTGCCGCTCAACGTCAACGGCGGCCAGCTGTCCGAGACGTATATGGTCGGCTGGCAGAACACCTGCGACGCGGTACGCCAGTTGCGGGGCGAGTGCGGCCCGCGGCAAATCCAGGCGGTCGAGCGGATCATGTGTACCTACACCGGCGGATTGCGCGAGCACGCCGGCGCCCTGATTCTGCGGAGGTAAAGCGTGGCCGACTACACCAAACCCCTGCCCGTCATTGAAAAATGGAACGCGCCGTACTGGCAGGCGGCCAAGCGCCACGAGTTTGTGGCCCAACGCTGCCGCGCCTGCGGCTATACCCATCTGCCGCCCGGCCCGGTGTGCACCAACTGCCTGAGCGCCAACCAGGACTGGGTGAGGCTGAGCGGCCGGGGCACGATCTATTCCTACGGCGTGTACTATCAGTGCTGGCACGAGGGCTTTGCCGGGGACATTCCGTATAACGTGGCCCTGATCAGCCTTGAGGAAGGCTTGCAGATCGTCAGTCAGGTGATCGGCTGCGACAACGAGGAACTGGACTGCGGCCTTGCCGTTGAGGTGAGCTTTGACGACATCACGCCCGAGGTCAGTCTGCCCAA
>JAGWBB010000107.1:2825-3720 GCA_021296095.1 Desulfurellaceae bacterium
GCTTCGTCTGCTGAAACAAGGAGGACATCATGCGAATCGGGTTTGTTGGACTCGGAAATATGGGCGGCCCTATGGCGTCTCACATCATTGCCGCCGGCCATACGGTGACCGTTCACGATATCCGTAAAGAAGCCGCCCGCCCGCAGCTGGACAAGGGCGCCGCGTGGGCCGACAGCCCGCGCGCCGTGGCTGCGGCGAGCGAGATCGTGTTCACCTCGCTGCCCGGTCCCAAGCAGGTCGAAGAGGTCGCCCTGGGCGAGGGCGGCATTCTGCAGGGCGCCGAGCCGGACAGCGTGTATATCGACCTGTCAACCAGCTCGCCGACCCTGATCCGGGACATCTGCGCCACCTTCCAGGAAAAAAAGGTCCAGGTCTTGGATGCGCCGGTCAGCGGCGGACCGGTCGGCGCTCAAGCCGCCACCCTCGCGGTGATGGTCGGGGGCGACAAGGCCGTCTACGAGCGGGTCAAACCGGTGCTCGACGTGATCGGCGACAAGGTTTCCTATGTAGGCGGCATCGGCTGCGGGGAAATCGCCAAAATCGTCCACAATATGATCGGGATTTGTAGCCTGTCCCTGCTGGCCGAGGGTCTGACCCTGGGCGTCAAGGCCGGGGTTGAGCCCCAGGCCCTGCTCCAGGCCATCCAGGACGGCGCAGTGGGCCAGGGCCTGATGCTGAACTATATGGTGCCGGAAGTCGTCTTCAAGGGCGATTTCGACACCGCCCGCTTTGCCCTGCGCTGGGCGCGCAAGGATGTTGGTCTGGCCACCGAGTTGGGGCGGGAATTCGAGGTGCCGCTCAAGCTGGCCAATGTGGTCGAGCAGGAGTTTGTCGAAGCCATGGCCCGGGGCTGGGGTGAGCGGGACTCCAGCGCGCCGTTTGCCCTGCAGGAGGA
>JAGWBB010000107.1:3785-11669 GCA_021296095.1 Desulfurellaceae bacterium
CCCCCTGTGGTTGCCCTGGAATTGCGCACCGTTTTGACCCTCCTGGAAAGAGCTGCGCCATGACCGCCGAGCCTGTCCGGTTTTGGCGCGCTGGTGTGGCTGCTGTCTGCCTCGGGCGAGCGGGTCTTTGAGTGAGGGCGCACGGGCGCGCCCTCCACTCCGCTGTCTACTGCGCTCGGAGCGCGTCCAGCCCAGCCTGGGCAGCCTCAATATCTTCGGCCTCGGTCCCACCGCTGGCGCCAATGCCACCCAGCAGCTTGCCATCGACTTCAATAGGTAGGCCGCCGCCGGCCGGCAGCAGGGACTCACCGATCATTTTTTGGACGTTCTTGAACAGCTGAGGACGATTCTTGGTGAACTCCTCGACCGTAGCCGAGGGGCGACCGAAGGTGGCCGAGGTCAGGGCTTTACCGTGGGCGACCTTGGGCGTCATCCAGCGCACCATGGCCACCGGCCGGCCGAAACTATCGACCACGGCAAAGCTCATCTTCCAGCCTTCCTGTTCGGCCTTGGCTTTAGCCGCGTCAATAATCGTCTCGGCCATAGCCAGGCTGACCGTGGTCGGCGCTCCGTCTTGAGCCTGCGCCGCAGGCGAGCTGAGGATGAGCCCCACACTGATGAACACTCCAAGGAATATGCTCTTTTTCATGCGTCTGTCCTTTCTTCTGGTTTTTTCCTCTGCGAGCCGACGTGTCGCTCCGAGAGATATTCAGCCTATACACCACCGGCCCGCAGCACCTGTCCGGGCAGCGCCCCGGTGTGTTGCTGCTCGGCGTACAAGACCTGGCCGTTGACCAGGGTGTACTGCACGCCCTGGGCCGGCATGACCAGCCGGCGTCCACCGCCGGGCAGATCGTAGCGCATCTCGGGCCGACGCCCGGAGCCGATCGTGTTGTCATCGAAAATCGCGATATCCGCAGCCAGTCCGACCGCCAGCCGGCCCCGGTCCTGAATGCCGAAGAAGCGGGCCGGCTCTGTGGTCAGGCGCTGGACGGCCCGTTCGAGCGTCATGACCTGCTTGTCGCGCACCCAGGTGCCGAGCAAATAGGTGCAGTAGCCCGCGTCGCACAGCATATCGACGTGCGCCCCGCCGTCGGACAAGCCGATCATGGCCCGGGGATCGGTGATCAGGTCGGGAATCAGGTCCTCATTGGCGTTGAACAAAACGATGGTGTACTGCAAGCGCAGCTCATCTTCGAGAGCCAGATCCAGAAAGGTGTCCAGCCCATCCCTGCCCCGCTCGGCCGCAACCTCGGCTACGGTCCTGCCTTCGAGCGGTTTCAGGGCCGGATTGCTGACCTCTTTGACCTCCAGCCGCTCCCACTTGCCAGAGAAAATGCGCGGGGTTTCCAGCTCGGTGCGAAAGGCGCGGCGGAAGTCAGGGTCGCGGTAGACCCGCATCTGCTCTTCGACCGAGCGGTTGAAGACCGGGTTCCAGGACGGGTGGTTGGCAAAGATGAACGGGTTGCGCAGGTCAATCTGAATCACAAACGGCCGGCAGGTGACCTGCGGCACGCCGCCACGCTTGATGAGCGGCTCGGTCTTGCGCAGCATGTCCGGCCCGGCGGTCGGCTTGTCATCGCGGCTGATCACGCCCAGCCAGGTCACCGGCCGGCCGCTTTCGGTCAGCAGGAAATCGACCAGATCGTACTCCTCGTCCGAGATCTCGCCGGCGGTTGCCGTCAACGCCAGCTCCATAGCGCCCCGGCCAAGCTCCTTCAACACATTAGCATACGCCTTCAACTCGTCGCGGCTGGCCTGGCGGCAGGCCAGCGGACGCGCCTGATAGCCGATGTGCTGTGGAATCGCGGTGGTGCTCATCCCCAGGGCGCCGGCCTGCATGGCTTCCCTGAGCAGGGCCGCGATCTGCCCGGTTTCGTCCGGGGTGGCGGCGCGGTCCATGGATTCCTCGCCCATCACAAAGTGCCGAAACGGGGTGAGCGGGGCCAGAAATCCGAGGTTGATGCCCGCCCCCCGTTTTTGGGCGGCCTGCATATACTCGGGAAAGCTGACCCAGTCCCAGCTAATGCCCTTGCTCAGCACCTCAATGGGAATGGCCTCGACATTAACCAAGTCCCAGGCTGCGACTTCCTGAACCTCGGGCCGACACGGGGCCAGGCCAACCCCGCAGTTGCCCATGACCACGCTGGTCACGCCGTGCCAGCTCGAACAGCTGATCAGCGGGTCCCAGCAGATCTGGGCGTCGTAGTGGGTGTGGGGGTCGATAAAGCCCGGAGACACAATCAGGTCTGCGGCGTCAATGACCTGTTTGGCCCCGTCCTTGATCGTGCCGATCTCGGCGATCCGGCCATCGGCAATGGCGATATCAGCCCGGAAGCGTGGCGCGCCGGTCCCGTCGACAAGCGTGCCGTTCCGAATCACTACATCGTAGGCCATGGCATCCTCCTTTGTTCCAAAAATTTTTGACCAGGGGGTCAGGGGCTCCTCGCCAGGCGGAAGCCGAGGCCGTTGTAGCGATTGACCGGCGCAAACCCGTGACGATTGGCCGCCCGGCAATAGCGGGCACCGCTGCTCCAAGCTCCGCCGCGCCGGATCCGGCCAACACCCGTCTCAGGGCCACGCGGGTCGGTCACCGCACCACGGGGATAGGCGCCATACCAGTCGTGCACCCACTCCCACACGTTCCCGTGCATGTCAAACAAGCCCCAGCCATTCGGCTGCTTCCGCCCTACGGGGTGGGTTCTGTTTCCTGCGTTCTCATCATACCACCCATACTCCGAGCGATTCGCCGCGTCCCCGAAATGGTACGCTGTCTGCGTCCCCGCCCGCGCCGCATACTCCCACTCCGCTTCGGTCGGTAGCCGGTACACGCTCACCCCCTCCCGCCGATTCAACTCCGCAATGAAGCCCTGGGCGTCCTCCCACGACACGCCCTCCACCGGATACGCGCCGCCACACGAGGAGAAATTCGAGGGCTTGTCCCCCATCACCGCCTCCCACTGGTCCTGCGTCACTTCGTACTTGCCCAGATACAAGGGCTGGCTGAGCGTCACCCGGTGCAGCGTTTCGTCATCATCCCGCCCTGGCTCCCCAGACGGCGAGCCCATCTCAAACGTTCCTGGTGCGAGCAGCACGAACTCCATACCCACGCTGTTACGCAGCTCGCGGGGAAGCTGGTCCAGGCGACGTCGTTCGGCCTCCGCGGCCTGCTGTTGCAAGGTCTCTTTCGCGTCCTGCGCGCCCAGCCCCGTCGGCAATGCCAGCGCCACCACCACACTCCACCCAACGAAGACTCTGCCGAAGACTCTGCTCATGGGGCCATCCAAGGCAACACCTCCCGGCATGTCCAATCCCCTACAGCAGATTGAACTGCTTGAGCACGCTGGCGACTTCAGGATTACGTTGGCCTAAGGTTCGCAAGGCGTCGACCAACGCCTCCAAGCGCTGCCTGTTGCTGCTCAACTCCTCGGCCAGACCTGTGACCGTGCGCTCCACCGGCCGCAGCATCGTCCGCCGGTCCCACAACGCAAAGCCGATGATGGCCGCCACCAGCGCGCTGAAAGCGCCCAGCAAGGCCAGGGTCAGCCGAAACTGGCGGGCGAACTGCTTGTCCATATCTCCGCGCAGCTGCTGATTCTGCCGGGCCATGTCCTCGCGCAGCTGTTGGTTCTGCCGATTCATATCCTCACGCAGCTGGCCCAGCTCGGTCCGCAGCTGGCCCAGTTCAGCCCGTAGCTGCTGGATGGCCTCCCGCACGCCGTTCTGGCCTTCTTCGAGCCGCGTCAAGCGCTCGACAATCTCGCGGTCGGTCAGGGCCGGCGCCGCCTCTACCGCCCACACCGGCCCGGGCAGAACGAGCAGCGCCACGACCCAACAGACGACAGAGCGACCCATGGGCTGATTCAATGTCGGACCGCCGGGAAAGTCAAGCAGTGGCAGGCACCACCACAGTGTTGAGTTGACGTAACGTGGCAGGTATTCCTTGTGTGTGGCTGGAACGACGGCCCGACCAACGTAGCCATAACGGACTATCACTGATGATCGGCCCTATTCATCCCGGCGTGACACTCCGTGAGGACTTCATGGAACCCTACCAGCTGAGCGCCAACAGTCTGGCCAAAGCGCTCGGTATTCCTCAAAACCGCGTCAGCGACATCGTGCGCGGTCGACGCGGCATGACGGCCGACACCGCACTCCGGCTGGAGCGCGCCTTTGGGGTGTCGGCGGCGTTCTGGCTCAACCTGCAAGTCCAGTATGAGCTGGAGGCTGCCAAGCAAGAAGCCGGGGCGGTCATCAAGAAGACCGTAAAGCGACTCGCCAGCGCCGCGTGAACGCGCTGGAGGGCCAGGACTCGTCACGACCCTGTCCTTGAGCAGCTCCCGCAGCGGGGTGTCGTTAAGGCCAGCCAGAGCTCCATCTTCCCTGCGGCACAGCTCCTAGGCTGCGCATGCCTCTCGTGTTAGGACAGGCGACAAAGACTTTGAGGAGGGCACGCCGTGGCAGATGAGCATCACCACCACGATCACCATCACAGCCCGGGTCTGCGGTTCTGTCCCAGATGCGGGGACCGGCTGGAACGCAAAAGGGCCAAGGCCAACGAGCCCGAGCGGCGGGTGTGTCGCGGCTGCGGGTTCATCTTCTATGACGATCCCAAAATTGCGGCCTGCACCATCCCGGTCATCGACGAGAAGATCGTCCTGCTCAAACGCGGCATTGAGCCCAGCTACGGCAAGTGGGTCTTCCCCGGCGGGTTCATGGACCGGGGCGAACGGGTGGAGGACGCGGCCATTCGGGAAACCTGGGAGGAGGTCAATCTTGAGGTCCGGATCGACCGCCTGCTGAACGTCTACTCGTATACCGGCTATCCGGTCGTGGTCGTGGTCTATCTGGTCCATGTCGTGGGCGGACAGCTCAAGGCCATGGACGAGACGCTGGAGGCAGCGACCTTCGCCCCGGACGAGATTCCGTGGGATGAGTTGGCCTTTGACAGCACCCGGGACGCGCTGCGGGAGTATATGGCCCTGGCGGGTGCGTAGTCCTTGAGGCGGGTAGGCACGGGGGCCTGCCCCTACAAAGTCCCACGACGAATCCCCCGGCGCTGACGCGGTCCCACCCTTGACGTATTCGCTCGCAGAAACGTATACATTTCAGTAGACACACGGAGAGGACAGCTATGCAGAGTGTCATGATGCGCGTGAGTGCGCGATCCCGGGAGACGCTGCGTGAACTGGCCACACAGACCGGACGGTCCATGCAGAGCATGATTGACGAAGCCGTAGAACTCTATCGGCGCCGACGGTTTCTTGAGGCGGTCAATGCCGCCTACACGCCGTTACGTCAGCATACAGAGACGTGGAGAGCGATCGAGCAGGAGCGGCGCGAATGGGACACGGCGCTGGGGGACGGCTTACACGAGAAGCAGACCGGAAGCGGGTCGGAGCACAAGAGGCGTGAGCGAAAGAACAGGCCGCAGACAGCCCGCCCGAGGTGAGGTCTGGGCCGCGAATCTGAACCCGACGCGAGGACGCGAGCAGGCCGGCCATCGCCCCGTTGTGGTGATTTCCGAAGACGTATTCAACCAGGGACCGGCCGGCTTGGTGGTGGTCCTGCCCGTGACTTCGACAGACCGTGGCATACCCATCCATGTCCCGATACAGCCGCCTGAGGGGGGACTGAAAAACCGCAGTGTCATTTCGTGCGATGCGCTACGCTCTATCGCCAAAGAGCGACTCACCCGCCGCTGGGGACGCATCTCTCCGGAGACACTGGCTGCGGTTGAGGACCGTCTGCGTATCCTCATGGGGCTGTAATCCCTCAGGCACGGGGGCCTGCCCCTACGAGGCCGCCTCTCTCTGGAACGTGCGGGAGGGGCGGGTTTCAAACCCGCCTCTACGAGGCCAGCCACTCGCGCCGGCCGTTGATGAAGCCGGTCACGCTCTCCACGGTCGTCTGCGGCCGCTCGATATTGAACAGGTGGCTGGCGTTGGACAGGATAAGCAACTCGGCGTTCGGAATACGACGCGATAACGTCACCGAGTTTTCGGGCGGCACCAGACCGTCCTCTTTGCCGGTGATGACCAGCGTCGGCACGCCGATCTGGGGCAGCCGCTCGTAGGTATCGTGGCTCTGGATGGCCGCCATCTGACTGACCATGCCGTGCTTGGGCGTCGGGTGAACCGCGGACAGCCGGTTCAGCTCAATCAGGGTATCCATATGTTTCTGCATGAACCATGGCGTGACCGCAACCTTGGTCATGGCCAGCGCGGCTTCTTCGACGCTGACCGCGTCGATGTGCTCCAGCATACGCAACACCTCGGGGTCGCTGGACAGCACGGTGTTCTCACCTCCGCAGTTGGTGCAGCCGAGGGTCAGGCTTGTGACCCGCTGGGGATGGCGCAGGGCAAATTCCTGAGCGATCATGCCGCCCATGGAGATACCGAAGATATGCGCCTGCTCGATGTCCAGGCCGTCGAGCAGGCCGGCCGTGTCGTCGGCGAACATCGCCATTGAGTACGGCTCATCCGGCTTGTCACTCTGGCCCACCCCCCGGTTGTCAAAGGCGATGGTGCGGAAGGATTGGGCGAAGGCCGGGATGTTCCAGTGCCAGCCAATAGAGCTGACGGTAAAGCCCATGATCAGCAGCAGCAGCTCGCCGCTGCCGTGTTCTTCGTAGTACAGCGAAACCCCGTTGGATTGGAGGTGCGGCATGGTTCAGACACTCCTTACAGATAGTGAATAAAATTCTTCATCGCCGACAGCAGGGCTTCGAGGTCGGCGTACTCCTGCAGTTCGTCATACAGGAAATAGTACTGGCTGCGGACCTCGGCCTCGTCCTGCTCGGCCTCGTCCACCGACACCGCAGCCTCAAACTCCTTGAGCATGGCCTGGGTCTGGAGTTTGGTCTCGACCGGAATCGTGTCGTCGGTCGCAATCAACAGCCGCGTCTGATGGATCAGGCGGCCAACGATATAGGCATCGCTATGTTCGGCCATACATCCCCCGCCTCAGCCCTGGCCCAGCTTTTTCTCTTGCAGCTCCCGCTTCCAGTCCAGCACGCGAGCCTTGGCGGCCTCGGCCTCTGCCTCGGGAATCATGCCCTTCTGCTGATAGAAGCGAGACAGAATGGTAAAACCCATGGCATCATCCGGGGTCAGGGCGATCAGCCGTTTGGCCGTCTCAATCGCCTCGTCGAGCATGTCCTTGTCGGCATACGCATGGGCCAGATCGTGGACGGCGTCGACGTAATCGGGATCAATGTCGAGGACCGCCTGATAGGCTTTGATCGCTCCGTCCGCTTCGCCGTCGCACAGCAGGTCGTAGGCTTGATCGTACAGTTCTTCGATGGATGGCATGGCTGGTTCTCCTCAATCGAGGTGTAGCCTATTTACACCACACGGCCAAGCCCGGTACAGTTTCGGCCATGGCGGATATTGCAGCGGACGTGCTCGATTTTATCGCTGAGCCTGAGGGCAAGGATTTTAACGCGCTGGCGCTGGCCGTTTTTGCCTACCAGTTCGAGCGTAACACGCCCTACCAGCGCTTTTGCGCGGCCCGCGACGTCAGCCCGGCCACGCTCAGCCGCTGGCAGAATATCCCGGCCGTGCCGACCGTGGCGTTTAAGGAGCTGGATCTCAGCTGCGGCCCGCCGCAGAAAATTTTTCGGACCAGCGGCACGACCCGCGGCCAGGAAAAACGGGGCCGCCATCTGGTGCCCGACCTGGCGCTATACCACGCCTCAGCCCTGGCCCATTTCGACCGCTGCGTGCTGCCCGACGCCAGACGGCTGCGGGTGTTGGCGCTGATTCCGTCTCCCGCCACCCGCCCGGATTCCTCGCTGAGCCAGATGGCCGACTGGATTATCGCCGAACGGGGTGGGCCGGACAGTCAATTCTTTATCGACCACACCGGCATGCGGCTGGACGC
>JAGWBB010000108.1 GCA_021296095.1 Desulfurellaceae bacterium
CAGCTCGAATACACCTATGAGCTGTTCAACGCCGACGAGGATCGGATTCCCGAGCTGATCACCCATGACCAGGTCATGGTCGGTCTGTCTGACGGCGGGGCGCACGTCGATATGCTGTGCGACGCCGGCTACTGCACCTATCTGCTCGGCACCTGGGTACGTGAGCGTCAGGCCATGAGCCTGGAGCACGCCGTCAAACGGATTACTTCTGAGCCGGCGGCCTTTTATGGGCTCACCAGCCGGGGCAGGATTGCGCAGGGCTTGGCGGCCGATTTCGCCATCTTTGATCTGAATACGGTCGGCTCGAAGAAGCGCGGCGAGATGCGTAGCGACCTGCCCGGTGGCGGGCGGCGTCTGGTCATGCCGGACGGTCGTGAACGGCAGCGTCCTGTACGAGGATCAGAAACATACCGGCGCACTGCCAGGTCAGGTGCTGCGTTCGGGCCAGTCCTAAGCCGGTACGGTCCGCCTGCTCGGGCGGGCGCTGCCCGTTTGTTGCAGGGGCGGTCCGCGGACCGCCCCTCGTTGCTTGTAAAGGAGGAGTGCGATGTTACAGAGACTGTTTCACGTCAATGTGTGTGTGACCGATATGGAGCGCTCAATCAGCTTTTATGAAAAGCTGGGTTTCAATAAGGTCAACGATTTCGTGCTGGACGATCCGAGTGTCGGCGATGCGCTGGGGCTCAAGGCGCAGAAGCTGCGTGGGGTGTTCATGCGTTTGGGCGACGACGAGAATGCGCCGGTGCTCGATCTGGTGCAGTTCATCGATCCGCCGACCCAGGGCACGCCGTATCCGACGCTCAACAATGTCGGTATCTGCCGGATCGCCTTCACGGTTGACGATATCGACAAGACCTACGCCGATCTCCAGGAAATGCGGGTCGACTTTCTGTCGCCGCTCAAGAAGATTGACGGGCCGGGCGGAGCAACCATCGGGGTGGTGTGTTTCAAAGACCCGGACGGCACAATCCTGGAGTTGATCAGCGGGATGTAGTCTCGCAAAAGGGCGGCGTGCGGGTCGCCCTTTTGTCTGCGGGTGGTCGGGAGACAGGCATGAAATTTGCAATTTTTTACGAGATCACCGTCCCGCGCAAATGGGGACCCGGAGCCGAGGCGCGAGTCTTCCACGAGGTTGTCGAGCAGGTGCAGCTCGCCGAACAGGTCGGCTTTGACACCTTCTGGACGGTCGAGCATCACTTTCTGGACGAGTTCTCCCACTGCTCGGCACCCGAGGTGTTGTACGGCTATATCGCCGCCAAGACCTCAACGATTCGGATTGGCCATGGGGTCCGCCTGCTGCCGGCCCCGTATAACCATCCCGCCCGGGTGGCCGAGATGGGCGCCACGCTCGATATCATGTGCAACGGACGCCTCGAGTTCGGCACCGGTCGGTCGGCGACCATGCTGGAGATGGGCGGCTTTGGCATTGACCCGGCCGATACGCGCGGCATGTGGGAAGAATCCCTGTCCATGCTGCCCCGCATGTGGCAGGACGATCTCTTCTCTCACCAGGGCAAATACTTCCATGTTCCCCCCCGCCATGTGGTCCCGAAACCGGTCCAGAAACCTCACCCGCCGCTGTGGATGGCCTGCACCAGCCCCACCAGTCACGAGCTGGCGGGCAAAAAGGGGCTGGGCCTGCTGTCCTTTACCCTGGCGCTCAATCTGCAGGAAGTCGGGCGGCGGGTGCAGCTGTATAAGGCGGCGGCCGATCAGGCCACGCCGGTCGGCGCGTTTGTCAACAAACAGGCTGCGGTTTTCTCGCTGGTCCACTGCTCGACCAGCAATGCAGCCGCCCGTGAAGAGGCCGAAGAAGGGGTGGTGTGGTACAACGAGAAGTCGTTTGAGATGCTCGGGACGTCGATGGAGAAATTTCTGCAAGAGGGCTCGGGCTACGAGTACTATCAGCGTTTTGGCGAGGTGGATAAAGACAAGTTCACCTTCGACTATCTGGACCAGCAGAACATGGTCATTGTTGGCGACCCGCAGCACTGTATTGACAAGGTCCACCAGTACCAAGACATGGGCGTCGATCAGCTGCTATGTCTGATGCAGAACTACAATATTCCGCATGAAAAAGTGATGCAGTCGATCCGGCTGTGGGGCGAGCAGGTCATTCCGCACTTTTCCTAGGCAAAGAAGGGGGGCAGCATGGCGACCGACACCGCTGGGGTTAATCCGGACACACTGAAAGCCGCCGGACAACAGATTTTCGGGCATCTGAAGGGGGCGCTGATATCGGCCATGATCCATCTGGGCGACGCCCTCGGCCTGTACCGGGCGCTGTGGGGCGCCGGACCGATGACCAGCCAGCAGCTGGCCGACCAGACCGGTTTGCACGAACGCTGGGTGCGCGAGTGGCTGCACGGCCAGGCTGCTGCCGGCCTGGTTGAATATCAGGGCGACGGAAAGTTTGAGCTATCGGCCGAGATGGGGGTGTTGCTGGCCGACGAGGGGCATCCCAAGTTTGCGGCCGGCATTTTCAGCGACCTGCCACAGCGGATGCAGCTGCTGGAACGGTTGCCCGAGTCCTTTCGGACCGGCCTGGGACTGCCCTACGACGCCCGGGGTGCCCAGGGCGCGCGTGGCATTGAGCGGGTGTTCGGGCCCTGGTTTCGGACCGCGCTGGTGCCGACCGTGTTGCCCGCCCTTGACGGCGTGACCGATAAGCTCAGGGCTGGCGCTCGGGCTGCGGATGTGGGCTGTGGTGCGGGCGTGGCCGTCCTCGAAATGGCCAAAGCCTATCCGCGCTCCGAGTTCCACGGCTATGATATCTCGCAGCACGCCCTGGCCAGGGCCGAGGACAACAAACGGGCCGCCGGGCTGCACAATGTGACGTTTCACAACGCCAAGACCGACGGCCTGCCGGATAACGCCAGCCTGGATTTCATCACCACCTTCGACTGTATCCACGACATGACCGACCCGGCCGGCACGATTCGCGCCATTCGCGCGGCCCTCAGGCCCGACGGGACGTGGTTTATTGCCGATATCAACTCCGCCCCGACCTTTGAAGAAAATCTGAAGAATCCGCTGACCGGCATGTTCTACGCCTTTTCGGTCATGGGCTGTATGTCGTCGGCCATGTCGGAGCCCGGCGGTGCCGGCCTGGGCACGCTGGGTTTCAACGAACAGGTGGCGCGCAAGATGGCCGCCGAAGCCGGTTTTGGCCGGTTTGCGCGTCACGACTTCGAGAATCCGTTCAACGCCTATTACGAGGTGCGCCCGTAGGCTTTGGCTCAAGGGGGACAGCATGGCACGCAGCTTTGATCCCATTCTGGTGGAAGTGATTAAAAACGAACTGGCCTCGATTACCGAGGAGATGGCGATTGCGGTGTGGAAAACCGGTCGCTCGGCCATGGTCAAGACCGGCGACTTTGCCACCGCCATCTGCGATGGCCAGGGCCGGCTGCTGGGCCAGGGCTATGCCGCGCCGTTTCAGCTGTCGTTCTTTATGGAAATGATGCCCTATGTGCTGGACAAATTTGGCGGCACGTTTCAGCCCGGTGACGTGGTGGTGGTCAACGATCCGTATGCCGGGGTGACCCACATGCCGGATGTGGCGATCATTGCTCCGGCCTTCTGGCACGACCAGCTGGTCGCCTTCAGCCTGGCCTACTCCCATCACACCGACATTGGCGGCCGCTTTCCGGGCGGCTTCAGCAGCCAGTGTTCGGAGACCTTTGAGGAAGGGCTGAGGCTGCCGGTCGTCAAGCTGTACCAGGCTGGAGAGCGCAACGACGCCCTGCTGGATACGATTATGGCCAATGTCCGGGTGCCGGACGAGTGGCTGGGCGATGTCGAAGCCAAGATCGCCGGCTGCTGGCGGGGGGAACAGGAACTCCGCACCCTGCTCGACAAATACGGTTTGCCGACCTACCAGTCCTCGTGTGACTATCTGATCGACTACGCCGAGCGGGCAACGCGAGCCGCCCTGCGCGAGATTGAGCCCGGAGAATATGTCCACGAAGACGTGTTCGAGGACGACGGCTTTGGCACAGATAGTGCGGCGCTGGCTCTGAAGCTGACCCTGCGGATTGCCGGAGACACGCTGACTGCGGATTTCACCGGCACCAGTCCCCAGGCCAGAGGCGCGATCAACCTGCCGCTCAGCATGACCAAGGCGACGGTCTTTGGGGCGGTCAAGAGCATCGTCAGTCCGGATGTCCTGCCCAACGTCGGTTTTGTTCGGCCCATCAGCGTGGTCGCCGAGCCCGGCTCCCTGGTCAACCCGCAGTTTCCGGCTGCGGTGGGCGGTCGGGCGCCGCTGTTTTTTCGCGTGTTCGATATGCTGTTTCGGGCTCTGGCCAAGGCCCTGCCCGAGCGCGTGCCCATTCCGGGCGAGGGCGGCGATGTGTTGCACCTGACCGGGCAGAAGGCCGACGGCACGCCGTACGCGATGATGGATATCTTCTTTGGCGGCTGGGGCGGACGCCCCCGCAAAGACGGCATTGACGGTGTCGCGCCCATGTCGTTTGGCTCCTACGGCACGATTCCGGCCGAATTGCTCGAGCGTGAGTATCCGGTTGTTGTTGACGGCTTTGGCTATGTGCCGGATACGGCCGGACCGGGCAAGTATCGGGGGTCCTTATCGATCTACAAGCAGTGGCGTTTTCTGCAGCCGGGCAAGGCCATGGTCCGCACCAACCGACTGTTGCGGGCGTCTGAGGGCATGGCCGGCGGCCAGCCGGGCGGCCTGTCGACCAACATCCTGAACTCGGGCGATGCGAGTCAGGAACTGCCGCGCAAGGCGCACATGCATCTCGACGTGCGGCCGGGCGACAGCATCTACCATGTGGTGTGCGCGTCCGGCGGCCACGGCGATCCCTTCGAGCGCGAGCCCGAGAAGGTGCTGGCCGATGTCAAAGACGAGAAGCTGACGATTGCCGGAGCGCGTGAGCAGTACGGGGTAGTGATCGATCCCCGAGCTGGTACGGTCGACTGGGAGCAGACGCGGGCCGTGCGTCGGGCGCGTCTCGAACCGGTGGCTGCGGCCGATTAAAACAGGAGGAGCCGATGGAAGACCAACTCATTGCCTGGCACTTCGACTGCACCGAGCCAGTGGCGAGTGTTGACGCGCCGACCGTCAGCCTCGGTCTGACGGTGTCCACCGCCAGAGTGTTGCGCGGCTTGGAACACTTTTGGGGAAAAGAGTATACGGCCTGGACGTGTAGTACCCGGGGCAAGCTGGAGTTTCCGCCCCGGCCGTGGCAGTGCGCCTGTCAGGTGCGGTTTTTCGCGGCCGACACCTCTGCCCAGGAGCGGGAGCTGGTGTTACTCCTCGCCCATCGACAGGCGGTGATCCGGGCCTTCGACGTGCTGATGGGTAGGCCGTTTGCCGCAGCCGTGCTGGCCATGATCTCCCGCAAGCGGGCTACGAGCTAGCCCGAGCAAGCCGGGACACACCCGATGTCCGAGCCGTCTCCGGCCCGAACCGCCCTGCACTGGGGGGGCTATGATCCCGAGGTGCGGGATGGGCGTCTTGTCGCCCTGCATCCTATCCCGCAGGATCCCGATCCCTCTCCGCTCGGCCGCTCGTACGTGACAAGCGTTGACGATGAGCTGCGCATCCGCCAGCCGATGATCCGGGCCGGTTGGTTTGAGCACGAGCCCGGCCGTGGCAGGCGAGGCGCCGAGCCGTTTGTCGCTGTGGACTGGGACCGAGCGCTCGACGTGGTGGCGGGCGAGCTGACCCGGGTCCGCCAGACCTACGGCAATCGGGCCATCTATGGTGGCTCCTACGGCTGGGGCAGTGCGGGTGCGTTCCACTTTCCGGCCGCTCAGCTCCAGCGCTTTCTCGGTCTGTTCGGCGGCTTTGTCCGCTCGGTGAACACCTATAGTACGGCGGCCGGCGATGTCATCATGCCGTATGTGGCGGGCAACTTCTTCCGCTTTCTGATTGACCAGGCGTCGTGGCCGACCATTGCCGCCCACTCAGAACTTGTTGTGATGTTTGGCGGGGTGCCGCTGAAGAATACCCAGATCAGCTACGGCGGAGTGGTGCGTCACCGAACCGCCGACGGTCTGCGGGCGTGTCAACGGGCGGGCGTCGAGTTCGTGTATGTGGGGCCGGTCAAAGACGACGCGGCCGATTTTCTGGGAGCCGAGTGGCTCACCCCGCGTCCGAATACGGATGTGGCCCTGATGCTGGGCTTGGCCCACACCCTGATCGCCGAGGGGCTGCACGATGCGGATTTTCTGGCCCGTTGCTGTGTCGGGTTTGAAAAGTTTCGGCCCTATCTGATGGGGGACACCGACGGTCAGGCCAAAGACGCCGACTGGGCGGCTTCCATGACCGGGATCAAGGCCCAGACGATCCGGAGGCTGGCACGTCGTATGGCGGCCAAGCGGACGCTGATCACGGCCTCGTGGTCGCTCCAGCGGGCGGATCACGGTGAGCAGCCGTTCTGGATGCTGGTCAGCCTAGCCGCCATCCTGGGCCAGATCGGTCTGCCGGGCGGTGGATTCGGCTATGGATACGGCTCGGTCTCTACCGTTGGGGCGCACACCAATCGGCTCAACTGGGCGGTGCTGGATCGGGGCACGAATCCGGTCGAGGAGATTATCCCGGTCGCCCGTATCGCCGACATGCTGCTGAACCCCGGCGACCTGTTCGCCTATAATGGCGAGCACTATCTCTACCCCGATATTCGGCTCGTTTACTGGGCTGGGGGCAATGTGTTCCATCACCACCAGGATCTGAACCGGCTGCTGCGGGCCTGGCAGAAGCCGGAGACGATTATCGTCCATGAGCCGTGGTGGACGCCGATGGCGCGGCACGCGGATGTCGTCCTGCCGGCGACCACCCCGCTTGAGCGCAACGATATGGTCAGCACCCCTCGAGACGGCTTTCTGCTGGCCAATAAACGGGCTCTGGCACCGATTGGCGAGGCGCGTAGCGACCATGCGATTTTCGCTGCGGTGGCCGAGCGGCTGGGCTTTGCCGAGCGTTTCACCGAGGGGCGGGACGAGAGGGGCTGGCTGCGTCACCTGTACGGCATCTCACAGCGTCGTGCGGCTGAGCGGGGGGTGCGCATGCCGGAGTTTGACGAGTTCTGGGAGGCGGGTCTGTTTGAGCTGCCCGCTCCGAATCCTGCCCCGCCTTTTCTGGCCGCCTTCCGTGCCGACCCCTGGACGCATCCGTTGACAACGCCGTCGGGAAAAATCGAACTCTGGTCGGCGCGGATCGCCTCCTACGGTTATGACGACTGTCCGCCCCATCCGGTCTGGCTGGAACCGGCCGAGTGGCTGGGGAGCGAGCGGGCCAAACGCTACCCCCTGCATCTGGTCTCGAACCAGCCGGCCACCCGCCTGCACAGCCAGCTCGACCAGGGCGTTGTCAGTCAGGAGGCCAAGGTCGCCGGGCGTGAGCCGGTCTGGATCAACCCTGACGATGCGGCCCGACGCGGGATCCGCGATGGGACGGTGGTCCGGGTGTTCAACGACCGCGGTCAGTGCCTGGCCGGGGCGGTGGTCACGCCCAGGGTCCAGCCGTCGGTCGTCCAACTCGCAACCGGAGCCTGGTACGACCCCTTGGAGCCCGGGGTTCCGGGAACGCTGGAGAAGCATGGCAACCCCAATGTGCTGACCCTCGACAAAGGCACCTCTCAGCTCGCCCAGGGCTCGAGCGCCCACACGGCCCTGGTCGAGGTCGAGGCTTATCAAGGCGTGCCTCCGCCCGTCGCGGTCTTTACCCCGCCGGTCGTCAAGCCTCGGCTCTGAGGCGCTCTTTGCGGGCTTAGAGCCTTTTACTTTAGTCTGTAGCCAGGCTGTTCCGCTCTCGTCATGCCGGACGTGATCCGGCATCCAGAGGCGGAGCTGGATGCCTGCTTGCGCAGGAATGACAGGCGGCTACATAGGATCGTAATTTGCGCTAGCGGGTGTTCTGCACTGTGAGGATTAGGTGGCTTATGATGCGGGGATGGAACGGAGAGCGTCTCCGAGCGATGTGAGTGATGAGGAGTGGGCGTTAGTCGCGCCCTATGTGCCGTGAATGAGGGAAGCGGCTCCCCACCGGCGTCAGGCGTTGCGAGAGGTCTTCAACGGCGTTCGCTGGCTGGTGCGGGCCGGTGCCCCGTGGCGGATGTTACCCAACGATCTGCCCCCGTGGGCGGTGGTCTATCCACAGACCCAGCGATGGTTAAAGGCGGGGGGGGTCGAGGCGCTGGTGCACGATTTACGGATAGTGCTGCGGGGGGCCGGGGGGCGCCAGGGCCAGCCCTCGGCGGCCGGGCGCGATAGTCGAACGTTACCGGCGAGCCCCGCGAGTGGGGGGCGGGCGGGCTACGAGGGGGGGAAGCGCCGCAAGGGGAGTAAGGTGCATATGGCCGGCGATACGTTGGGCCATCGCTTAGCCCTCCACATCACGCCGGCCAACGAACAGGATCGAGCGCAGGTAAAGACGCTAGCGCGCCAGGTCCAAACGGTGACCGGAGAGCGGGTCAACCTCGCCTTTGTCGATCAAGGCTATACCGGGACACAGC
>JAGWBB010000109.1:0-10963 GCA_021296095.1 Desulfurellaceae bacterium
GTTATGGCTGAGTTTGCATTTTCCGCCTATGTCAAGGTTGGCGAGAACCGCTACCGCGAGCGCTATGGCCTGGATTTTGAGGACTTCGAGGTCGGGCAGGTGTTTCAACACCGACCGGGGATTACCATCTCCCAGCAGGACAATGTGGAAGAGACGGTCGATACCCTCAACCAGGCCATGCTGCACTTCGACGCCAACTATGCGGCCCAGACCGAGTGGAAAAAGCCGCTCGGGGTGAGCACCCTGACGTTGCAGCGGCTGATGGGGCTGACGTGGAAGACGTTTAATAAAAAGAATCGGATCTGTAGCTGGGCGGAAATCAAGATGACCGCTCCCGTGTTTGGCGGTGATACGCTGTACGCCGAGAGCGAGATCACCCACAAAGCCGCTGCCGCAGACGATGCGGAGTGTGGACAGCTGACGGTGGTGACACGTGGCATCAACCAGGCTGGCAGGATCGTGTGCGCCATGGAGTACGCCCTGCTGGTGTATAAGCGCGACCGCATTCCGTTTGACAAGGCCGGCTACTGATTACCAGAGATAGACACCATGGCGACATTTTACTCGCACCGAAAAGTGGCCGACCACACCTACATCGAAGTGGCCGGGATCGAGTTTGAGGACTTTGCCGAGGGGCAGATCTTTGAGCATCGGCCGGGCCGCACCTTCACCGCCGAAGAGAGCCGGCTGCACGCCATCCGCTCATTGGATCTGTCCATGCGCAATGTGGATGCGGTCTATAACGAGAAGGTCTATGGCGGGCAGGCGGTCATCGGCGAGTCTTTTCTGATCAGTGTGCTGACGGCGCTGACGACCAAGACCTTCGGCAAGGTGGTGGCCAATCTGGGCTGGACCAACATGCAGTTCCCGGTGCCGGTTCACGCCGGGGATACGATCTACGCCGAGTCCGAGATCCTCGGCAAACGGGAATCCGCCTCCCGCCCCGGCCAGGGCATTCTGTCGGTGAAGACGCGGGCCCTGAACCAGCGCGGCGGGGAGGTGTGTTCGTTCGAGCGGCGGATTCTGCTGTATAAGCGCGGCCAGGGGCCGTATGAAGCGGCGGGCTATTAAGCCGCGAACACGCCGTGGTCGACCTTGCTGAAATACGTCATATCGGGATTGGTCATCGACTCGCCGACCTTGGAATCGAGCCGCCGCTCAACCGCCTGGGTGGCCCAGCGGCCGATTTCGACGATTTTGTCCAGATCCACGCCGGTCTCAATGCCCAGACCGTTCAGCATGTAGATCAGCTCTTCGGACGACAGATTGCCGCTGGCGCCAGGTGCATTCGGGCAGCCGCCCAGGCCGCCACAGGCACTCTCCAGTACGCTCACTCCCATCTCCAGGGCCGCATAACAGTTGGCCAGTGCCATCCCGCAGGTGTTGTGAAAATGGGCGGTCAGGACGGAGACCGGAACCCCCTCGTCCAGACACGCCTGGATAATGGCCTGAATCGACTTTGGCGTCCCGACCCCGATGCTGTCCCCGAGCCCGATCTCATAGCAGCCCATGCGGTAAAAACGGGCAACGAGCTTGGCCACTGTGTGGGGATCAACCTCACCCTCATACGGACACCCGGCCACACACGAAACCGCTCCCCGCAGCCCGATTCCGTGTTCCTGTGCCGCTGCGGCAACCGGCTCAAAACGGACGAAACTCTCCTCGATTGTGCAGTTGATATTGGCCCGGCTGAAGGCTTCGGTGGCGCTGCCGAAAATCGTAATATACCTGGCCTCGGCCTTGAGAGCGTCCTGAAAGCCACGCATATTGGGAACCAGGACGCTGTATTCAACCCCGGGTTTCTGCCTGATCTGAGCCGCAACCTGATCGGTCAGCTGCATGGCCGGAATCACCCGGGGGCTGACAAACTCGCCGATTTCAATCGAAGGAAACCCGGCCTCGGTCAGACGGTCAATCAGCTCGACCCGGAACTCGACAGGGATGAGATGTTTGAAGCCTTCCAGCCCGTCGCGGGCGGTGAGATCAACGATTTTGACTTTGCGCGGCAGTGCCATGGGCGTCGCTCCTTGGAAGAGAATACAGTCAATTCAGCGAGGCTTATCAAGCCCGCCAGAGGCGCGCAAGCAGTCCAAGCAGTCCGCGCGCCCCTGGAGGAAGACGCATGAAGGCAGGACTCCCGTGTATTGAGACCGCTCGGCTGCGGCTGCGTCCGTGTCGGCGGGACGATATCGAGGTGCTGCACCATATCTGGACCGATCCGGGCGTGCGTAAATATGTGTGGGACGATCAGATCATCGCCCGCAGCCAGGCGGCTGAGATAGTCGAGGCCAGCCTGGCCCAGTTTCGGCACCAGGGGGATGGCCTCTGGCTCATGCTGTCCGGCCAGGCAGACACGGCCGTTGGCTTTTGCGGCTTTTGGCCCTTCCACCAGCCCGCCCGGTTGGAGCTGCTGTACGGCCTTGTTCCGAGCCACTGGAACAGGGGCCTGGCCACCGAGGCGGCCCGGGCACTACTGCGGTTTGGCTTTGAGGAGCGTGGCTTTCCGACGATCAGCGCCAGTACCGATGCGCCGAATGCGGCTTCGATCCGCGTGCTGGAAAAGATCGGCATGCGCTTCCACAAACGCGAGCTGAGCAACGGTCTGGATACAGCCTATTACACCATAGCCCGCAACGCCTTCCGTCGCAGCGCCGCGCCGTATCAGCTCGAGTGGAGGCCGTGCTGGCCCAGGTCGAAGTGGAACAGCTCGGTCAGATTCGTCTCAACGATGTCGAGTTCGGCTTGGAAGTCGAGCCCTTCGGTGTGGAGCGTGGACAGCTGCTCGGCCCCGTACCAGGCTCCGAGCAGGCTGCCGAGCAGCGAGGCCAGTGTGGCGGTGTTGCCGCAGCTATGGGCGATGGCGCGCAGCGCCGTGGCTGGATCGTCGGGCGCGTAGGCAATCGTGGCTGTGAGCTGAGCCAGGACACGGTAGGGGTCGTGCAGCCCGCCCAGAAAGGCGTGGTCGAGAAAGGGCGGCATCGGCGGGTCAAGGACCCGCTGCTTAAAAACGGTATTGAGAGTAGACTCTGTTTCACCGCGCAGCTCGCGGCCGAGTTGCGCCATGGCCTCCAGCACGCCGCGCAGGGAGGCGGCTTCTTGAGTCTGGGTCGCAGCGGCCAGGTCGTCCAGCACGGCGCGGCCGCGGTCGAAGAACCAGTCGCCAAAAGAGCTGGTTTCCGCAGCTTCATTCACCGCCAGAGACACGAGGGTGGCTACAAAGCCGGTCACGGCTTTGGCATAGCCTTGGTCGAGGCTGGCCTGCCGTTGATACACGGTAAAGGTTTCGAGCGGAGTCGTGCCGTGCCGGACGGCGGCCATTTCCAGATACAGGAAGAGGCCGAAGACGCCTGGAACCCCTGGACTGAACAAGCCCTCGCTGCGGTTTTCTTGGTGGGCCTGAAACATGTCCAGCCAGGCTGTGAGGTGATCTCGACAGGCGAACGAATACCACTCGGGATATAGCGGCTCGTGCCGGAGAGCGGCCATGAAGTCGCGCAGGGACGCCTCGTCAAACGTCCGGTCGTCATCAGCAATCGCCGCCAGCCAGGGGTGAAGGACACACAGGCGATAGCAGGTATCGTCGGTCGGCATACCGATTCTCTTGGCGTGCACAATCGCCGGCAGCCAGGTTCCCCAGGCTTCGCCCCACTCGGGCATGTCACGGGCGACCAGGCGTGTCGGCAGCGGGTCCGGAGTCGGCGTTTCCTGGCCCTCCTGGGCGGCGCCGAGCGCATCGCCATACGCTCCGAGCAGGAGCATGCCTCTGATTTTATCGTCAAATGTGTTCGGCATAGTGGTTCATTCCTCTCGCCGTCGGCCTATCTTGTCTTTGGCCGTGGAGGTCGTTCTGGGTCTAACAACCGCACTGTCCCCGCTTTAGATATGCGCGCAACGAAAGGTGGGGGAGTGCTTGCAACGAACCTCCGAATTTCTGGGAGTGCCTTAACAATAGCTGAGGCCATCTCGTCACCGGACATATTACCCGAGGGCAGAATGAAAGCACGAGCCCCGCTCTGCATCAGCGCCTCGCGCTCGACCGACCGTCTGCGTATGCGGTCATCCTTGGTGAGAATCAGCCAGCTTCGCCGACCTACATCAGGAAGCCAGTCTTCGTCCCGGGCGTCTATCGCAAAGTGTTCCTTCAGCAGTTCTACGTTGAGTTCTTGCTGACGGAGCGCTCGGGCAATAACTTTGTCTCCCAAATTTTGGTCGAGAAAGAAGGTGAGAACCTCAGGCGGCGTTTCTATAGTGTTCGCAACGGAGCGCTTCTTCGATTTCTGACGACGTGCGGCCATAGTCATCCGCGAGTTGTGCTATCGATTCTCCAGCCTCGAAGCGTTGATAGATAATTTCGGTTGGAATGCGGGTACCGACCAGCACCGGTCGCCCAAACGCGATGCGCGGGTCGACAACAATGACGCGTGGGGAAGTTGCGGACTCGTCCTGTCGGGTGAACAAATACAGTTTGACGGCAAGCCCTGATATATCTCGCTCAATCCGCTGCAGATGAGCTTCCAGCATATGGCGTATATTGAGTTGGCCTTCATCCGAGATGGCAATCAATTGCCCGAACTTTTCGACAAAAAGATGTAAGCCGTCCGTTGCAAAGCTTTGATCGGCCAGTGGATGCTGAGAGGGAAAGTGGTGTGCGAGATACTGGAGCGCGCTTCTGACTTTTGGGAACGGTACCTGATGTTGGCGACGAATAGCCGCCAGGACATGTGCCTCAACCAGATTCACAAAGGACAACAGAGCGCGTTCCGTATCGGCGAGATGTATCACTGGCTCAGAACGCTGACGACCGTGGAGCGTCGGGTAGTAGCGGCCACGGACCCATGTCCGGAGGGTCGCAACTGGCAGACGCAGATAGTGAGCCGCCTCCGGGATGCTGTATGCCGGAAGCTCACGGGGATCCTGTCCACCGTAGAGATCTCCTTTTGCCCTCCTCATGAGGTGTTGCTCTCCTCCTAAAAGCCGTCTCCAATCACCATAAGGGCGAGATGTCAACAGCGGCCGTGCCCAAACCCAAACGCCCCGAAGTCTTAGCAACTTCGGGGCGTCAGATTGGTTGCGGGGCTAGGATTTGAACCTAGGACCTCGAGGTTATGAGCCTCGCGAGCTACCGGGCTGCTCCACCCCGCGTCAAGAAAAGAAAACGACACAGAACCTGTGTCGCTCACCAGTGTATGTATCGACTGCGCCGGGCGAAGTCAAGAGAGGCCGACATCTCGCTTGAGAGACTGGATCTCGAACGGGGCGAGCGGACGATAGGCGCCCGGCGCGAGATCCGTGAGCAGGATCGGACCGAAACGGATCCGGATCAGCTTTTCGACCGGATGGCCGATGGCGTCGCACATCTGTCGGACTTCGTGGTGGCGTCCTTGGCGCAGGGTGATCTCAATCCAGCTCTTGCGCTCGCTACGACGGATAGTGCGGAGATCGGCCGGTCCGCTCAGGCTGCCGTCGGCCAGACGCACGCCGTGTTTCAATTTGGCCAGTACACGCGGCCCACATGCGCCGCTCAGCTTGGCATGGTAGGTCCGGGGGATCTGATAGCGCGGATGCAGCAGGCGGGCGGTCAGCTCTCCGTCATTGGTCAGCAGCAGCAGCCCGGCCGAGTGATAGTCGAGCCGACCAACTGGAAAGACGCGCTCGCGTACCTCGCCGAGCAGCTCGCGGACCGTTGGCCGCCCTTCCGGGTCGGCCAGGGTGCTGACCACACCGGTCGGTTTGTTGAGCAGAAAATACAGCCGCGCCGAGTCGAAGGAGACGGGCCGGCCGTCGACAACAATGGTGTCGCGTCTCGGGTCCGCGGTTGTCCCCAGCCGGGTGACCGTCTGGCCGTTGACCTGGACCTTACCAGCCTCGATCAGTGTCTCGGCTTTCCGACGCGAGCTGACGCCGGCCTGGCTCAAAAGTTTGTGCAGGCGCTGCGCTCGCGGTGGTGCGGGAGAGCTGGGCGACTGGACCGCTTGGGAGGGTGGAGCGTTCGCGTCACTCCGGTCTGCTGTCCGGTCTGGTGTCCTGGCCGTTTGTGTCGTCGCTCGGCGAGTCTTGGGACTCAGCCGCGCGGCTCGGGATGTTTTGGGTTTGGGCATGGCGTTCTCCGCCGCTGGCGTCGTCTCCCCCGCGTACGCTGTCAGGCGTCCCGTCGAGAGCGTGGTCGGCCAGGGGGTTGAGACTTGGTTCGTGGATGTCGGGCAGCGGCGGCAGATCGGTCAGGTCGTTCAGACCGAAGAGTTCCAGGAACTGGGGAGTCGTGCCGTACACCCACGGCCGACCGGGCACGTCTTTACGACCCATCTCGCGGATCAGCTGCTTGGTCAGCAGCGAGTGGATAACGCCATCAACGGTAACCCCGCGCACCGACTCGATCTCCAGCTTGGTGATGGGCTGGCGGTAGGCAATGATGGCCAGGGTTTCCAAGGCCGCCCGACTCAGCCTGCCGGGTTTTTCTTGCAGCAGCGTCTTGACGTACTCCGCGTGATGCGGCGCGGTGCGGAACTGGTAGCCGCCGGCGACCTCGGCAAAGACAATCCCCCGGTTTGCGGCCTGATATTCTTCGCGCAACAGCGATATGGCCGGTTTCACTTCCGCCGGTGTCACGCCGATGACTTCTGACAGGCGGCGCAGAGAGACCGGGTCGCCGGCGGCAAAGATCAGGCTTTCGGCAATCGTTTTGAGTTCGGCGGAATGCATGGCAGTGTTGAGCCTCAGAGCTGTTCCAGGCCGTGCGGCAGCGGGGTGTCTGGACTGACGGCCAGGCTGAGGAAAATGGGACCGAAGGGGGCCGTTTGGTGCACGTCGATCATCCGGCTGCGGACCAGTTCCAGGCTGGCCAGGAAGGTCACCAGGATTTGTAATCGGCTTGTTTCGGCCGCGAATAATTCGGTGAAGCTGATGCGGCCACGCTCCCGCAGCAGGTCGAGAACTAAACTGACACGCTCGCGCAGAGAGATCTGCTCAAGCACAATCTCGTGTACCAACTCGGGCTCGGCTTTTTTCAGCGCCTCCTGCAGGGCGTCGAGCAAGTCCCCCAGCCCGACATCATGCACGTGCTTGGCCTGCTCTTCGGTGGGTAGCGGCCGGCGGGTAAAGACATCCCGTCCCAGCAGTGGTCGGCGGCCGAGCCCGAGCGCGACTTCCTGAAAGCGCTGATATTCGAGCAGCTGACGGGCCAGCTCTTCCCGGGGGTCGGGTCCGGCTTCCTCCTCGGTCGTCTCGCGGGTAGGCAGCAACAGGTGTGACTTGAGGTGTAACAGGGTGGCGGCCATGACCAGATATTCTCCGGCCAGGTCAAGGTCGAGCTGGTGCAGCAGGTCGAGGTAGCCGAGATATTGGTCGGTGATGGTGGCGACCGGAATGTCTGAGAGATCGACTTCGTTCTTCTTGACGAGGTGCAGGAGCAGGTCGAGCGGTCCTTCAAAAATATCGAGTCTGACGCGGTACGACATCACACTGCACCGATCTTCTACAGCAGGGCATCCAAGAGAAAGACGGTGACCGGGCGAATCATGTCACCCAGGATTCCGGTCATCAGCAGCCCGATAAGGATGAACATGCCGTAGGGCTCAAGGCGCGCCAGGGGGAAGGCCAGGCCGCGCGGCAACAGGCCGACAGCCACCCGTCCGCCGTCCAGGGGGGGCAGGGGAAAGAGGTTGAATACCGCCAGGGCGACATTGATGAAGACACTGGCGGTGAGCATGGCCGCCACCAGACCCATACTCGCCGGCTGGGCCTGGGGAAGGTCAACCGGCAGCTGACCGGCCTGGAGTTGGTGGAGCAAAAAGGCCGAGAGCGTAGCCAGGAAAAGATTCATGGCCGGGCCGGCGGCGGCCACATAGACCATATCCCGGCGGGGGTTGCGCAGATTGGTAAAATCGACCGGGACGGGCTTGGCGTAGCCGAACAGGATGGGCGAACCCGTCATGACCAGGAACAGGGGGAGCAGGATGGTGCCGAACATATCGACATGGCTGATCGGGTTCAGGCTCAGCCGTCCGAGCCGGGCTGCGGTCGGATCGCCCAGCCGGTAGGCCGTGTAGCCGTGGGCCAGCTCGTGGAGGATGACCGCGATCAGTACTGGGACCGACCAAAAGGCGACTTTTGCCACAAACTCCATCGCGCTCAGTGTATAAGCTCACGGCTGGAGAGACAAGAGACGAGGGGCAAGAGTGGGAGGGGGCTGGCTGGGAGGTGCTCCTGGGGAGGGAAGGGCGACCGCCACAGCCAGCCTTGCTACAGGGGGTGTAGGCAGGACCTATCTAGCCCTCAGCATGTAACACCCGCATGACAGTCGGGTGAAAATTGGGTGAAAGCCGCCGGGCGCATAGCGTTCATGACTGGTTCTTAAGATTGGCGCTATCTTTGACATTCGCTCAGGGGGAGTCCTCGGAGCCTGGGATGTCGGGCAGCATCTCGCCGGTGCGGGTAAACTCGTACAGCCGCTCCTGGGAGCGGATTGGGGTGGCGGACTGTCGGCTCAGGTAGCGCGAGTAGCCGTCGGCCAAAACTTCCCGGGCTTTGGTCGAGTCGGCCAGCTGAATGGCCAGGATATGGCCGAGCTGGGCCTGGAGTCCGGGGTCGAGCACGGGAAAGGCGACCTCGACCCGGTGGTCGAGGTTGCGCGGCATCCAGTCGGCAGAGGCTAAAAAGTACTCCGGCTCGCCGGCGTTCTGAAAATAAAAGATGCGGGCGTGTTCCAGAAAACGGTCGATAATGGAAATCACACGGATATTATCCGAGACGCCCGCCAGCCCGGGCCGCAGGCAGCAAATGCCCCGAACGATCAGGTCGATCTGGACCCCGGCCTGGCTGGCCGCGTAGAGTTCTTCGATCAGGATCCGGTCGACCAGGCTGTTGAGCTTGGCAATGAGGCGGGCGGGACGGCCGGCTTGGGCGTGTTCGATTTCGCGCCGAATGCGGCTGATCATGTTGTCTCGGAGCTGGGTCGGGGCGACCAGGAGGTGATGAAAGTCCTGCGACTGGGTGTACCCGGTCAGCATATTGAACAGCTGGGTCAGATCTTCACCAAACGATTCCCGACAGGTGAACAGTCCCAGATCACAGTAGATGCTGCTGGTTTTGGCATTGTAGTTACCGGTGGCCAGATGGCAGTAGCGACGGATCCCGTCCTCCTCTTGGCGGACGACCAGACAGGCTTTGCAGTGGGTCTTGTAGCCGACCAAGCCGTACACCACATGCGCGCCGACCTCTTCCAGGGCGCGCGCCCAGGAGATATTGGCCTCTTCGTCAAAACGGGCGCGCAGCTCGACCAGAACCGCGACTTCCTTGCCGGCTTCGGCGGCCTTGGTCAGCGCCCGGGCAATGGGCGAGCTGGGGCTCACCCGGTAGAGGGTCATCTTAATGGCCAGCACATTGGGGTCGCGGGTGGCTTCTTCGACAAAATTGGTGACCGCGTCAAAGGACTGATAGGGGTGGTGGACCAGAATATCGTTGTCCCGGATCGCCTGCCAGATGCTCGTCGTGCGCTCGAAAGCCGGAACCGACAGCTGGGGCATGGGGCGGTCTTTGAGCTGCGGCAGATCGACCGCAGCGTAGAGCTGGAACAGATCGGTAAAGGCGGTGAAGCCCTTGCTGGCGTACAGGTCGGACTGCTGGAGATCGAGCTCGCGTACCAACAGAGACACAATGTTTGCCGGCAGGTCTGTGTCGTATTGGAGCCGTATGGCGGTGCCCATGCGTCGCTCGCGCATGGCTTCCTCAATGCTGGTCAGTATGTCTTGTAAGCGATCCTCGGGCAGCTCGAAGTCAGCGTCGCGAGTGACGCGGACCGCCTGACAGGACAGAATCTCATAGCCCTGGTACAGACGGGGCAGGTAGTGCTGCAACACGTCCTCAAGCAAAATAAAGATGTACTGACCGGATCGGGCAGGCAGAGAAATAAAACGCGGCACCACATGGCCCGGGATATGGACCATGGCCAGGGGGGTCAGCGGCAGATGCGACTGGCCCAGCGGCCGCAGCCCGGCGACCAGGTACAGGGATCGATTGGCGAGGTGCGGAAACGGGTGACCGGGGTCAATGGCCAGCGGGGTGAGAACCGGGTGAAGCGCTCTTGTTCGCCGTCCAAGTCCGACGGGGTGACAAAGTGGATGCCCGCCTCGGCCAGTTGGGGGTGGATTGTATCCAGGAAACACCGGTGTTGCTCATCAACCAGCTCGTGGACCCGAGCCGAAATGGCCGCCAGCGCCTGAGTGGGCATCAGCCCGTCCGGGCCGACCCGAAAGTTGCCCTCGCTGATCTGTCGCTTGACGCCCGCGACCCGGACCATGAAGAATTCGTCGAGGTTTGAGCTGAAGATGGACAGGAACTTGACCCGTTCCAACAGGGGCACGCTCTCGTCCTGGGCTTCTTCCAGGACCCGCTTATTGAACTCCAGCCAGGACAGCTCGCGGTTGATGAATGGCAGCTCGCTGAGAGGAGATGCCGGGTGGGTCGAAGGTTTCTCGCATGAGGATGCCATGTCGGACTCCTCCCTGGGGAAGAACGGTAAGGCTCGAGAAACCGCTGCGCAGCATAATCTCCTCAATTGTCACCATCCCGGCGACAATAGTATCAGCCCGCTCAGCCTTGAGGCCACGGTAGACCCGTTCTTCGGCAGGAATTTTTCCCAACTGTTCGAGGAACGTGGTAATCACAGACCGCTGTAGCGGGAAAAATTTGTTTTGACAAGACGGCTGCTTGCGGCGCAGGCTGGACGCGGCTTTATTCATGCGACACAGGGTACGGGCGGTTCCTCCAGGTTCGATCAGTTCCTTATACACAGCGTGTGTTACAAGGATATGACATCCCCACGACATATGGGTTTTTCTCGCCGAAGAGAGGGAGGGCCTGACAGAGAGGCAATACCTGGGGGGGATCTCTCTGTCAGGGCAAGGAGGGGTGTAGAGAACGGCTCTAGTTCTGCCAGACTGTGTGTGATGATAGTATGACAGCAGGA
>JAGWBB010000109.1:11169-11617 GCA_021296095.1 Desulfurellaceae bacterium
AAGGAGGGGTGTAGAGAACGGCTCTAGTTCTGCCAGACTGTGTGTGATGATAGTATGACAGCAGGACGACAGTTCTATGAAGCTTTTCCCGATGAAGAGCGTGGGTTTTGCGCGGCCCTGCGGGCCCTCGTTGTGACAACTGCCACCTGCGGTAGTTTCTACCGGATCAGGCTCATGCACAGAGGGATACGCGCTCTGAGCGGGCTCTGCCTTCTGCTCATCAGTCTCTTCCTCACTCCGGCGCTGCTCCACAGCGAGGAGGCGCCTGCGCTGCTGTTTCTCACCCACGGCGTGGCCAGTGGCGATGTCACCCCCCACAGTGCGGTGATCTGGACCCGGGTCAACGCCCCGGCTACGGTGGGTGTCGAGTATGCGCTCGATCCGAATTTTACCCAGCCCCAAGCCGGCCCTCGGGTGGTGACCGACCAGACCCGGGATTACACCGCGC
>JAGWBB010000110.1 GCA_021296095.1 Desulfurellaceae bacterium
GCGTGAGCTGAAACCACCAACCAGAGCCACACCGACCAGACCACACACGACGTGCTTTGTCCGCATCAGACACCTCCTTGAGCAATGTGCTCCTCCGTCTAGCACACATGGGAGCACTCCGTGAGTCTGGCATGGATCGACACGCCATTGAAACGGCGCTCCAGTGAGAGCCGGTCATTCTGGCCCGGTATGGCAGCTGGGAAGTGAGTCAGCTGCAAGGTCCCACTTGGCGGCGGGATCATTGAGTATCTCTGACACAGATTCCTGGGACGGGTAGATAAAACAGTTCAGCCCCGCTCAGCCCTCCTGCCCGGCCCATCGTGGCGCTGTCTCACAAAACCCTCCTTTCTCAAGACACGGGGCAGGGCGGCGGTGACGGAGCCCGGTGGACACCAGCCACAAGCGGAGCTGCACGCTCTGGCCGATGGCCTGGGATCTCCACTTCCGCTTGACGGAATGCTATGGTGTAGATATCAAAATGTAGTTACACAGGATCGGGTCGGTGCGCTGGGTATGGGACGAGAACAAGAATCGTATCAATCAGCAGAAGCATGGTCTCAGCTTCGAGACGGCACAGCTCGTGTTCGACGATCCACTGATGGCACACCTGCCAGATCCGCACGTGGATGAAGAGCGCTGGCATACCATCGGCATGATTGGCAATGTGATCGTGGTTGTGGCGCACACCTGGCCCAAACCAGAACCTGAGACTGGCGTCGAGGTGGGGCGTATCATCAGCGCCCGGAAAGCGACGGCACATGAAAGGAGAGCCTATGAAGAAGGGAACTTCTAAAGCCCTCAGCAAGGAGCAGAAAGCAGAACTCCAAGCGCTTGCGGCTCTGTCTGACGAGCAGATTGATACGAGCGACATCCCTGAGATTCTGGATTGGTCAGGCGCCAAGCGTGGTCTCCTGTATCGGCCGGTCAAACGGCAGATCACTCTACGGCTGGATGCCGACGTGGTGGCGTGGTTCAAGGCAAACGCCCCGGGCGGCCGGGGCTATCAGACCGAGATGAACCGCGTGCTACGCAAGCACGCTCAGCGGACGTTGAACACGCGGGGGTCTCGTGGTGGCACCCGTACAGCCTCCAAAATGTTGCGGCCGGGTGCCAAGTCTGGAAATCAGAGCAGCGCCAAATCGTCAGGAACTTAAGGAGCTGTCTCAGCCAGCCATCAGAGTTGAGGAAAAGCATGAGCGACAACCAAGTCTGTCCAATCTGGGGGACACCGGCCCGCACAGAAATAGAGAATCCTCCCCGTCCTCGTGACGGCTCTTATGTGGACTCGCCCCGCGCGGGTGGCAAGTAGTTCATTGCTGGATCATTCCAGAGTGAGGTGGGAGCACTCGATAAGCATACAAAGGCCCGCCTGACATCATGGTTGATCGAACAACGGCGTTTCGGTGAAGAGTGGCCAGAAATAACGTCCGAAGCGCTTGCGGACGTGAAACAGAGACGGGACCTCCCCATCTCTGAGCGTGCGGACAGGTTTCTCTCTTTGCCTCTTCTACCCCATTGGGAATGAGGCGATGCCGATCTACGCGCTGCTCGCCTATGCGAAAGCCGCGCAGCCCGATTTGACGCCCAGAGAAAAACGGACGGTGGCGGCCCTCACTGCTGCGTTGAAGGTCACCTGGAAGGAGACGACATGAGTACGTTCGGTGCTGACCTGATCCAGTCCCTCACGGAAGCGCTCGCCCATGCCAAGGGCGAAGGGCGCGCTATCATCCACGCGCCCATAACGCCGCGCGAGGTGCGGAAGCGGGCGAAGCTCACACAGGCCCAGATGGCACCGCTGATGGGCATGAGCCTGTCCGGCTATCGGAAATGGGAGCAGGGTACGCGTCGGGTCAGCGGCCCGGCCGCGACGCTGCTGCACGTGATTGAAAGGGAGCCGGAGGCTATACGGCGCGTCCTGCTGTCCCTCAGCGACACGGGTCCACCCTCCTAAGCCCTTGCTCGCCAAAGTGGCCGCTGCGTGTGGAGTCAAGCTCCAGTTTTCGTCGTAGCGCCGTGGTCGGCCACGCTCCTCACCCAGATGGCACCGAAGAAAATAGGCACACGGATCGGCACGCTCGACGCGAAATTCGACGCCCCCAACCGCGATAGTGGCGAGCTGAAAGGCACGTCTCACACCTATGCTCAGCCCCCCAACTGAACAATTTTCGGCCGCCCGGCCGTTTTACCCGCCATTTGTTCAGCCGGACCTCGCCGACCTCGGCCCGTAAGTCCCTGATTTTCCTACACCGTGCTTCGGCCGCTCGGCCCGTAGCGTCCGATAACGCCCAGAGTGTCAACTTTGGCGAGCGAGAGGACAGAGCCTCGGCAAGAACGGGTCAATCGCCCGCCTGTTGCTGTCTTCGCCCTGTTGTCCCGGCAACCCCCCCTTTTTCAAGCCGAGGCGGGGCTGCTAGGCTGCGCCCGGTATACGGGAATGTGGGACACAGGGCGGTCACAGACGGTCGCCCCTACAGCGTCCGATACAGGGGAATCATGGCCGCCGCCGAATCTTCCACCTCAACACGCCGTCGCTTGGGCCTGCTGGGCGGGGTCGGGCTGTGCGCCGTGCTGCTGCTGCTGCCGCCGCCGGACGGAATGAGTCTGGCCGCCTGGCGGACGACGGCCGTTGCGGCGCTGATGGCGGTGTGGTGGGTCAGCGAAGCGATTGACCTGACCGTGACCGCCTTTGTGCCCCTGTTCCTGTTTCCGGTGCTCGACATTCTGCCGGCCGACGAGGTGTCGAGCGCCTATGCCGGCCAGATTGTGTTCCTGTTTTTCGGCGCGTTTTTTCTGGCCCTGGCGACCGAGCAGTGGGGGCTGCACCGGCGGGTCGCGCTGTGGATCCTGTCGCGCATCGGCGGCTCGCCGCGTGTGCTGATCCTGGGTTTCTTCGGCACTACCGCCCTGCTGTCGATGTGGATGTCGAATACCGCCTCGACCGTGGTCATGCTGCCGATCGCCCTGGCCATTCTCAGCCATGTTGAGGCCCGAGGCTATGATACGAGCCGGGGCTTTGCCACGGCGCTGATCCTGGGTATGGCCTACAGCGCCTCAATCGGCGGCGTCAGCACCCCGGTCGGCACCCCGCCCAACGCCGTGTTTCTGGGCGCCTTCGAGAACCTGTTTCCGGACGGCCCGAGCATCGGTTTCCTGTACTGGATGCTGTTTGGCCTGCCGACCGCTGCGGTCATGCTGGTGTGTGCCTGGCTGTATCTGGTCTTTGGTGTGTTCCGGGTGCCGACCAGCGGCTGGCAGGAAGACCGGGGCTTTCTGACCGAACAGCTGCGCGCCCTCGGCCCGATGAGCCGCCCCGAACGGCGGGTGCTGATCCTGTTTTCCCTGACCGCCGTGCTGTGGATGTTCCGTGAGGATCTGCCGCTCGGGTCGCTGACCATCCCCGGCTGGGTGCACGTGTTTCCGGTCCCGGACAATATCAAGGACTCCACCCTGGCCATGTTCATGGCCACCCTGCTGTTCGTGATTCCGACCGGCGAGGGCACGGGCCGCTGCCTGCTCGACCGCAGCGTGTTTGAGCGCATGCCGTGGGGGATTCTGGTCCTGCTCGGCGGCAGCTTGGCCCTGGCCCGGGGGGTCGGCAGCTCGGGGCTGGCCGTGTGGGTCGGCGATCAGCTCGGCTTTCTGCAAGACCTGTCGCCGTTTGGGGCGATTTTTTCGGTGTGCGCCCTGCTGGTCGGCCTGACCGAGGTGACCAGTAATACGGCCACGACCACCCTGATGATGCCCATCCTGGCCGCCAGCGCCGGCGCCATGCACATCGATCCGCTGCTGCTCATGATCCCGGCCACCTTTGCCGCCTCGTTTGCCTTCATGCTGCCGACCGCCACCGCGCCCAACGCCATCGTGTTTGCCAGCCGGCGGGTCAGCCTGCCCCAGATGTTCTGGACCGGCCTGGGGCTGAACATCATCGGCGTCCTGATCCTGCCCGTCCTGTTGTATCTGATCGGCGTGCCGGTCTTTGCCATCTCCCTGTCCGGGCAACCGGGCTGGGCGCCGTGACCCCTACTTGACTTAACTGAACGGTCGGTTAATTCTTGTCCGCAGCATGGCACGTCCGGTCAAAACCGTTGACTCGCCCGATTATCGGGCCAAGATCGACCAGGTCGCCGAAAGCCTGTTTGCCGAGCGTGGCTTTGACGGCACGCCGATCCGCGAGATTGCCGAGCAGACCGGGGTGACCAAGGCGCTCATCTACCACTACTACCAGAGCAAGGAAGCGCTCTATTTGTCGCTGCTGGAAAAAGAGGCGGCCACGGTCGTGACCCGGATCGAGGCGGTGGCGGCCGGCGAGGGTGATCCCGAGCAGAAGATTCGGGCTATCGTTCAGGTCTTCCTGGACCGCTACCGGATCGATCCGCAGAGCTTTCGGCTGGTGCAGCGGGCCATAGACGACCACAGCCCGGCCGCCCATACCCTGGCCGAGCGCTGGTTTTCACGCGCCCATCTGGCCATGGAGGCGATTACCGCCGAGGGCATAGACAGCGGCCTCTTCAAACCCCTGCCGTCCGGCGCCACGCCGTTTGTGATTGTCGGCATCATCATCCACGCCCTGCGCGCCAACCAGCTGATGGACCGCATTACGCCGGGTTTTTCCGGCCCCGAAGTGTTGACCCAGTTGGCCGACCTGGTTTTGGCCCTGCTGCGGACCGACCGGTCGCCGGTCTCCAAGGGCAAAAAGAAACACGAGGAGTAGGCTGCGATGGACGCTTTTTTTCGAGGCATTATCCGTTTCCGCTGGCTGGTCATCGCCCTGATTCTGGCCTGCACCGGGCTGGCCTTTATCCAGCTGGGCCAGCTGCGTTTCGAGAGCGATGCCGAGGCCATGGTGCCGCCCGACGATCCGGTCCAGCACTATAACGACATGGTCGAAAACCGCTTTGGCATGCGGGATTTGATCATTGTCGGGGTGCTGAACAACAATCCCGACGAAAACGGGGTGTTCAACCCGCGCACCCTGGCCATTGCCAAAGAGTTCTCCGAGAAAATCGCCCTGCTGCCCGGCATCAAGGCCGTGCGGGATGAAGACGTGGCCAGCGTAGCGACCATGGACAACATCACCGGCACCAGCGACGGCATGGCGGTCGATCCGTTCATGGAAAGCGTGCCCCAGACCCGGGCCGAGCTGCAGGGGCTCAAGGACAGCCTGTTCGGCAACAGCATGTACCTCGACTGGATCGTGTCGCGGGACACCACCGGGCTGCTGATCATGGCCAAGATGGAGTCGTCCGAGGGCACCCTGGAGGGCGTGCGACGGCGGGCCAGCATCTACCGCACGATCCGCGAGATGATCGCCGAGCGGGAACAGGCCGGCGTGCCCGAGCAGTTCTATGTGGCCGGCCGCGGGGCCATGGAGGTGACCTTCTCCGAGCAGGCGCAGAGTGACCTCCAGACCTTCATGCCGCTGGTCCTGCTGATTGTGGTGGTCATCCTGTACCTGACCTATCGCAGCCTGCGCGGCGTGCTGCTGCCGCTGGCGGTGGTGATGGTGTCGATCATCTGGACGCTGGGCATCATGGCCTCGGTCGGCGTTCCGATGTACTTCATCTCGACCATGATGCCGGTCATACTGATGGCGATCGGCGTGGCGGCCGGCATTCATATCCTGAGCCGCTATTACGACGAAGTCCTGCAACATCCCGAGGTGTCGTCCCACCAGGCGGTGCTGGTGGCGATGGGCGAAATGTGGCAGCCGGTGGTCTTTACCTCGCTGACCACCGCCGTCGGCTTTCTGTCGTTTCTGACCGCCGCCATGGTGCCGATTCGCTACTTCGGGCTGTTTACCGCCATCGGCGTGCTGGCCGCCATGGTGTTTTCGCTGACGTTTTTTCCGGCCGTGCTGAGCATGCTGCCGCCCAAGGTCAGCGCCGGCCTGCGCAGCCAGATCGGTCGTGGCGGCGACCTGACGGCCACCGGCTGGGCGGCCCGCACGCTGTCGCAGCTGGGCCGTGGGGTGGCCCGCCGACCGCTGTCGGTGTGGGTTCCGGCGCTGGTAGTCACGACGCTGTGCGTGGTCGGCGTGCGCCAGATTGTGGTCGATAGCTCCTGGATCCAGGTCTTTCACCCCGAGAGCCCGGTGCGGATTGCCGACGAGGTCTTGCGCGAGCGCTTTCAGGGCACGCTGCCGATCTACGTGGCGATTGAGGGCCACGAGCCGGACGTGCTCAAGGACCCGCAGCTGCTCCAGCAGCTCGATAACATGCAGGCCGAGGGCGAAAAAGATCCGATGGTCGGCGGCTCGCTGTCGCTGGCCGAGTTCATCAAGCGCATGAACCGGGTCATGAACGAGGACCGAGCGGAGATGGAGGTCGTGCCGACCTCGCGCGATCTGGTCGCCCAGTATCTGCTGCTGTACTCCTTTTCCGGCGATCCGGACGATTTTGATGAGGTCGTTGACTACGACTATCAGCACGCCAACGTGACCTTTTATCTACGCTCCGACGGCACGCGGGATATTCAGCGGGTCATTAACCGGATTCAGGACTTTGCCGTCCAGGAGTTCGGCCGCAGCGAGCAGCACGACGGCGCCGACGCCGGCTGGCGCGATATGCTGTTTCTGCGCTTTGGGCGCTGGCTGGGCAATATCGAGCCGACCATCACCGGCTGGGATACCGATAGCGGCTTTCGGCTCGGCTTTGCCGGGGCCGCCTATCTGACGATCCGCTTCAATGAGCTGGTGGTGGCCGGTCAGCTGTCGAGCCTGGTGACCTCTTTGGTCGGGGTGTTTCTGCTGACCGCGTTCATGTTCCGCTCCTTTGTGGCCGGCTTGATCAACATCATCCCGATCAGCCTGGTCATTATTTTCAGCTTCGGGCTGATGGGGCTGCTGGGTATTCCGCTGGAGGTCGGCAAGTCGCTGACCGCCTCTATGGTCATCGGCATCGGTATTGACTACACGATCCACTTTCTCAATAAATACCGGCTCAAGGTGGGGAGCGGCTTACGCGATCCGGAGCAGATTACCGCCACCACCATGGCCACCTCGGGCAAGGCCATCTTCTTTAACGCGGTGGTGGTCATCGGCGGCTTCGCCGTATTTCTGACCTCGAGTTTCACGCCGAACTTTTACCTGGGCGCCATGCTGGTGTTGAACATGGGCGCCTGTCTGCTGGTGTCGATGACCGTCCTGCCGGTGATCTTGAACACCTTCAAGCCGCGTTTTGTGTACGGCCGGGAGGCGGCCCCGGCTGCCGTGCCAGTCGCCGCCGACTGAGGAAGAGAGTATTGCATGGAGACCTTTTTTCGCGGAATTATCCGCTTTCGCTGGCTGGTCATTGGCCTGGTTCTCGGTAGCACTGTGCTCATCGCCCTTCCAATTCAAACATTACGCTTTGATAACGATGTTGAAGCCATGTTCCCCTTCGATGATCCGATCCTCGCCTAT
>JAGWBB010000111.1:0-5165 GCA_021296095.1 Desulfurellaceae bacterium
CGTCCAGCTCGGTCAGGCTGGGAGGGCTGCCGTATAGACCGCCTCTGACACTATCGCCCAGCACAAAGACCGGGGTGGCTGTGCCGTGATCGGTGCCCTTGCTGGCATTCTCGGGGACGCGGCGGCCGAACTCGGTAAAGACCATGACGGTCACATCCTTGCCCCGGCCGATCCGTCCCAGATCTTCAATGAAGGCTCGCAGCGCGTCCGCGGAGTAGGTCAGGAGTCGGGCGTGCAGGTCGAGCTGGTGGACGTGGGTGTCAAAGACATTTCCGGCGTAGCTGACATAGTACAGCCGGGCCGGCATGTCGGCGTTGATCAGGGCGGCGACCTTGCGCAGGTCCAGCCCCAGACCGGCCGAGCGAGCGCCATAATCGACCGGGCTGTCATATTCGGCCCAGGCCTGGCGGACAAAGGCGGCGCTGTGGGTAGCGTTTTCGACCAGGCCATTCAGGAAGGCGAGCGAGGCGTTGGGCGTCGACCGGCCCTGGCTCAGGCGCTGAAAGACGGGCTGCTGTTGATACACGCCCGTGCGCGAAAAACTTTCCGGATCGTAAAAGACCAACGGGGAGTGATAACGGCTGCGCACCGCCAGGGACTGGGCGGTGGCGATATTGACCAGATAGTTGCGGTTGACCTGGGGGTCCAAGGCGTCGGCCAGGCGGCCCAGCCAGCCGAGTTTTTCGCCGGTGTGGGGAATGCCGGTGTGCCAGAAGCCCATCGAAGAGAAGTGAGACAGGATCGGCTTGTCATAGCCGCAGCCGTGCACAACGGCGAGTTTGCCGGCCCGGTACAGCCGCTCGAAGCCGAACAGGGCGGGATGAAAACCGAAGTGCTCATCAATCGTGCGCAGACTCTTGGCCGGAATGCCGAGCGTGGGGCGGAGTTGGTAGTATCTATCGTCCCCGTAGGGGACAACCGTATTCAAGCCGTCGTTGCCACCCGACAGTTCAACCACCACCAGAATGCGCTCAGGGTGGGTTGACGATGGGCGGGGCGCATCGGCCCACGCCGTAAGCGGGCGGCGGAGCGCTCCCAGACCCAGGCCCAGCCCGTAGGCGCCGACCCGTAGTGCCTGACGACGGGTGAAGAGACGAGTGGTGGACATAGACGCTTCTCCTTATCCCAGCTGATAGGCGGGGGTGCTCATAATCAAATGCACCAGCAACCGGAGCGGCTCTTCCAGATAGCTCAGAGCCGGGGCAATCTCGTCAGTACCCAGCTCCTGGCTCAAAAAATCAATCAAGGCCCGCCGTTCATCCGTCCCGAGCGGCACCCTCAGCAGACGGGCGGCAAAATACTCCACCACCTCGGCGCTGGTCTGCAAACCGGCCTCGGTCACCATATCGGTCAGGCTGAGTTGCGCCGCCCGGCGAGGGATGGGCTTGACCCGTCGGAAGGCCTCCATCCAGCCATGGGTGCTGCCGTAGCGGGTATTGAAGTCCTCGTCCGCCCCGGCCATCTGGTTGAACATGGAGACCTCGGCCATGGCCCCGGCGTCCATGCCGTCCATTGCATTATCGCCCGCCCCGGCGTCCATCGGACTCAGCAACGGGGAACGTGATAACTGATTGACTCCATCGGACATCACGTTCCCTGTTGTCTCCATTCCCGGGCCGCGTTCGATGGTCGCCTGGCTGATCTCATAGCCCTGGGTGATTTTCACCGCCACCTTGCGGTTCAGCTCCGGCATGCGCTGGTCGGGCGGCTGAAAGTTGGCAATATCGGGAAAGAGCACCTGTCGGGCAAAATTGCCCCGTTCGAGCAGCAGGGCCGGGGTGACCCAGCTCCGTCCGCCTTCCCAGCCGGCGACGTTGGGCGGATGGAAGAGTTCCTGGCCCAGGCTGCGGGTGACGGTGTTAAAGTCGGGCACGCCCGGAATTTCGCTCAACCCGAGCTTGCGATAGGTCGAGACCACCAGATGAACCGGACTCTTGATTTGGGTGGCGTAGGCCGGCGGGCTGTAAAAGTCGCGCGACAGAAAGATGGTCCGCAGCAGACCGCCAATATCGTAGCCGTCAGCCTGAAAGCGTTTGCCCAACTCGGCGATCAACTCGACCGACGGGTCGTCGTGCACGAAATAGCGGTACAACTTGGCAGCGATGAAGCGGGCGGTGACCTCCTGCTCCAGGATGATGTCGATAATCTCCACCCCGTCAAAATTGCCGCTGCGTCCCAAAAAGGTCTTGTGGCCGTCGTCGTGCAACTCGGGTTTGACCACAAAGCGCAGGCCGTCATTCGTCCAGCCGGTGAACGCGCGGGCCGCCTCGCGGATGTCGGTCTCGGTATAATTTCCGACGCCCATGGTGAACAGCTCCAGGATTTCCCGACCGAAGTTTTCGTTGGGGCTGCCCTTGATATTTTCTCCGGCGTCCAGATACACCAGCATGGCCGGGTCTCTGGCCACGCCAATCAGCAGATCGCGAAAGCTGCCACTGCCGTGTTCGTGGAACAGGGCCAGCTGGTTGAGCGATTTGCGGTAGTCGCGCAGCTTGGCATCCGAGGTGGCGAAATGCCCGTGCCAGAACAGGGCCAGCTTTTCCTCCAGCGGTCGCCGGGTGGTCAGCATCCGGTTGGCCCACCACTGGGCCGCCCGACGCACTTCCAGATAGTCCGCCCGCAGCCAGTAAAAGAAACGGTTGACTACCGGTTGGAGCGGTCGGTCGCCACCCGGCTTGATTGTGACGCCCATGGCTTCGCCGTTTGCCCGGGCAATCCGCACGGCGTCGACCCGACTCTTGGGAAACGGCTCAACCGGGGGGTCGAAGATGTTGGATTCGTCAAACGGGGGCAGGTGGTCGTTGACAATGGTGTGATAGTTGACCAGCCGTTCGACCGCTTGCCGTGGTGTCAGGGCGGCCAGCTGATTGATCTCCTGGGGCGGGCCGCCAAAGCCGGCTCGCTCCAACAGGTGGGCCGCCCGGTCGCGGCTCCAGGCGTCCGCCGGGATCGGCCGCAGGTCTCCGGCCCAGTCGGGCGGACCGGCCCGCCGGTCGGACACGGACGCCGCCAGCGCTCCCCCTGCCTGCCACACCAGGAGGGCCAACAGAATACCCGCCGGCCTCCAGATCGGCGCGAGTCCGAGACGGCGCAGCAGACCGGATTGACGTCTCAACACGGCTTTCAGCATGCCACCATCATGCATCGTCCACAGTCGGGAGTCCAGATGTGTGCCTTGACCTAGCATTCCTTCTAAAGGTAATCGTAATAACATTCCCAGTCCAAAGGACATCACGATTCCCTTCGCCAGGGATAGACAGGGGGGAGGCTGGTGATCGTCTCGTGTCCACGCTGAACAGGAGGCTGTTATGGCGGGCCGTTTGAACAAGGTCATTGAGCTACTCGAAGCTGGTCAGGTGGTGTTTGGCGGAGGCATGGTCTGGACCGGCAATGCTGACGAGGCCATGGCGTACGCCGACCTCGGCTATGATTTCATTATTTTTGAAATGGAACACGAGGGCTTCGATCTGCCGGGCCTGCGCCACTCGCTCCAGTCTCTGTTGAACCGCAAGCAGATCGCCGCCCAAGGGGACTTGCAACCCGCTGTGGTACCGTTTGTCCGGGTTCCGCCAAACGCCCGCGAGCGCAACCAGTGGGTCATCAAACAAGCCCTGGACACCGGGGTGTATGGCTTGATTGTGCCCCATATGGACACGGTTGAGCAGGCCAAAGCTGCGGTGATTGCCAGCCGCTATCCCCAGGCCGAAGGGGTCGCCGATTTTGAGCCGGTGGGCGAACGGGGTTGGTGGTATCGTCTCGCTCCCCGGTATTGGGGGCTGGGGGTGCAGGAATATTACGATGTGGCCGACCTGTGGCCGCTCGACCCGAACGGTGAGCTGTTTTTCATGCCGATCATTGAAGGCGTTCAGGGGGTGCGTAATCTCCCGGCAATTTTGCGCGAGGTCAAGGGCATCAGCGCGATCTGGGCCGGGCCTGGCGACCTGTCGATCGAGCTGGGGACGCGGGGCAATATGGCCGATCCGCGAGTCGAAGAGGGTGTGCAGCAGGTGTTGAAAACCTGTCAGGAGTTCGGCGTACCGTGCGCCGTGTTTGCCAGCCCGCGAGACGTGGAAAAGCGTATCGAACAGGGCTTTCGTATCATTATCTCCGGTCCAAGCCGCACCGACCAGACCTTGACGACGGGAAAGCGGGTGGCGAGACGCTGAGCGCCCCGTCAGCTCTATGGGAAAAAGGATGACACAGACAGGACGATATCTGCACCGACGACGGATCGCCCTCCTGCTGATTTGGATGAGCAGCTGGGCGGCGCCCGCTTTTTCCCAAACTCCGGCAGACGCGCCAGGAGCGACGCTGCGCCTGGAACAGGTCGCGCTTGTTGATAGCGGCCAAGCCAAGCTCGTCACCTTGCAGTTCTCTCAGCCTCCGGCCGCGCTCAAGGCTTTTGCCCTGGGTTCTCCGCCCCGGGTCGTGATCGACGTTCAGGGGTCGGCCAGAGCCTTGCCGTCGGCCACATACGCGACCAAGGACAGCTTGGTGCAGCGTGTGCGGGTGGGGTTTCATGAGCAATACGTCCGCTTTGTGCTCGACCTGAAAAAGGGTAGCTTTATTCCACCCTTTTCTATTGAGCAGAAACAGGCGACGGTGATCGCCAGTCTTCAGATTCTGGGCCAGACTGCTGCCAAAGGGAATCGTGATAACACAATGTCTCCAAAGGACATCACGATTCCCTTTGCTGACGCCACGTCTCAAGTTCTCTTTTCACGCCGCAGCTCGCCGGCCATAGCGCGGGTCCTCGACCAGCCGAGTCAAACGAGTCAGGCCGAGCGGGTCGCACCGTCCGCGGCTCCTGCCACCCCTCAGCCGGTCGTTCAGGCGGCCCGGACTCCCGAGCCGCCTGCACCCGCTCCCAGCCCGTCGCGGCCTGCCCGGGCGCCACATTTGTTCCGACCTGAAGAACAGGCGGCCCGGACGAGGAGAGCGCGTGTCCCCTCCGCTCAAGCCGACAACACGGCCAAGACTCCTCTTCTCCTGCCCGGAGCTTCGCTCATACGTCCGTCCCCTTCCTCTCCCCAGCAGCCGGCGCAGCGGTCGTACTCCCTGCTGAGCCCGGCCGGTACGGCCCGGGAGAGCGCAAGTCGATCGTCAGCCGCCCGCTCCGGCGCGGCCCGGTCTCGGCGGTCGCCTCGCCAACTGGCCGCCATCTC
>JAGWBB010000111.1:5279-11709 GCA_021296095.1 Desulfurellaceae bacterium
GAGTGGCGAGAGACGGCCCGCCTGGCGCCCAACCATGCCAAGGCCCACCACCTGCTGGGCCTTGCCCTGCAGGACCAGGGCAACACCGAGGAAGCGGTCGGCGAACTCCAGACCTCGGTACGTCTCGACCCCGAAAACGCTACGGCCTACGTGCATCTGGCCCAGGCTTTGGAGTCCAAAGGGGATAGCCAGGGCGCGTTGGGCGCCTATAACAAGGCCCTCGAACTGGTGCCGACATCGGCCCACGTTCACAATCGGCTCGGCCACCTGCTCGCCGCTCAGGGCGACTGGCAGGGCGCCGTCAAAGAGTGGCAACAGACGACCAAACTCCAGCCAGATTATGCCTACGCGTACGCCAATCTGGGCGAGGCTCTTGAACAGACTGCACAAAAGAAAGAGGCACTGGAGGCGTATAAACAGGCAGTCATTCTGGACCCGGCTGCACCGTTTGCCTCCGAGGTCCGCCAGCGGATTGTCCGTCTGAGCACGGACGAGTTCTGAACCGAGGTCGGCTGACGGAGTCTAGAATTCCGGGGAGACCGTCTCCTCAGGCCGATGATAGGGTGGCTGGTGTCGTTTGACCTCCCCGCGTCGGTGCTGGATATGATCCTCTAAACGTCGGCGAGCTGCCTCAAATGCCTCTCGAATCGCCTGTCGCAGGTCGGCCGTTTCGTGGTGGTTGACCACCAGCTCGGCTCCGGGGACAATCAGATCGATCCGGGCGGTGTACGGACCGCCTTTGCGATGGTGGTGAACCGGCCCTTCCAGCACAACCCGACATTTCAGGAGGCGGGGATAGACGGCGGCCAGCTTGGCGGCTTTGTCTTGGATGTGGTGGACTGTTGCGCGGTTCAAATGCAGGTCTTTGGGGGTCAGGTGAAGGGTGAATTGCATATGCGTCTCCTCTCTAGCACGTGAAGAGGAAACGTGTCGTCCATACCGTATGAAAAGGTTAACACATTTCCTCTTTGGAGCGGGTCGGCTGGAGCCGGAGGCTCCAACCCGGGGGCCAGGACGAGGAGATTACATATTCAAACGGAAGCCGACTTTGATTTTGACCTGAAACTGGTTGACCCGGCCTTCTTGAATCAGACCGCGGGCTTCGACCACCTCGAACCAGTCCAGATTGTTGAGCGTCTGACTGGCGCGGCTGATGGCGTTCTGGACCCCGTCTTCAATAGATGTCTCTGAGACGCCGACGAGCTCGATCAGTTTATACGTTTTTTCTTGCATGGATACTGCTCTTCCTCTCTATGTGTTGGGTCTGTGTGTCGGCAGCAGGAAACGTGTTGACCTTCAGAGTCCATCGGAGAACATGTTTCTTGCTGGGTGTGGGTGGCTGCCCTCCTATCCGGTGGCCCAGCTGCGCATCTCTTCGTCGCTCAGGTAACGGAACCCAACGTCAAGCGTGACCTGATACTGCCCGACCTTGCCCTCGACAACCGTTCCGCGGACCTCTTTGACTTCAAACCAGTCCAGGGCCTTGAGGGTCTGGTTGGCGCGTTCAATCGCGTTGGACACCGCGTGAGAGATCGAATCGTCCGAGACCCCAACGATCTCGGTAATCACATACGTCTTGTCTTGCATACGTTTCTCCTTCCTCTCTTCTTGCCTTTCTTGTTCAAATCTAACCTGACTTGGCTCGGATCGCCATGCTAGAGAAGTGATATTACGGTGACATTAGGGTGTCTTGTGGTCAAGCTCGGGGATGATATGAGGAGGATATGAGACCTGGAGTGCAGATCAGCTTTCCCCCCTTTCGCCTTGATCTGGGGAATGAATGTCTGTGGCATGGAACCCAGTCCATCGCCCTGAAACCCAAGGATTTTGCCGTCTTACAGTGTTTGGTGGACCAGCCCGGGCAGTTGGTTACCAAACAGCAACTGCTCGACACCGTGTGGTCTGGGACAACAGTCAGCGACGGGGTGCTCAAGGTCTGTATTCGTCGCCTGCGGCGCGCGCTGGGGGACGCGGCAACACAGCCCCGGTTCATCGAGACCGTCCATCGACGCGGCTACCGGTTCATTGCCCCGCTATCTTCCGCGACGGAGGCCGGGCTTCCTCAGGCCGACTCCGCCCTGCCTCCGCTCGTCGGCCGTGAACAGGAACTCAGCTGGCTCCACGACTGGTTCGGCCGTGCCCAGGCCGGCGCCCGTCAGATCGTGTTTGTGACCGGTGAGGCCGGCATTGGCAAAACAACGCTGGTCGAAGCCTTTTTGGCTCAGGTCGAACACCCCGCCTCGGTGTGGATTGGACGTGGACAGTGTATCGAGCAGCACGGGGCGGGCGAGGCGTATATGCCGGTGCTGGAAGCCCTGGAGCGGCTATGTCGGCGGACCGACGGGCGGCGTCTGATGGCCGTCCTGGCCCAACACGCCCCGAGTTGGCTGGCGCAGCTGCCGTCTTTGCTTGAGCCGGGTGAACTCGAAGCGCTCCAGCGCCGCATTCAGGGCGTTACTCGCGAGCGGATGCTGCGCGAGATGGTCAAAGCCCTGGAAGTCCTGACCGCTGAGGTGTGTCTGGTCTTGGTGCTTGAGGACCTGCAATGGAGCGATCACTCCACCCTGGCCCTGCTGTCGGTCTTGGCCCAGCGGCAAGAGGCGGCCCGCCTGTTGGTGCTGACGACCTACCGGCCGGCCGATATCTCGAACGCCGCCCATCCGCTCGCCGCCCTCAGCCAAGAGCTGCACCTACACCGCCAGTGTGGAGAACTGTCGCTGGCATTTCTGACGGCGTCGGCCGTTGGGGAATATCTGGCCGACCGTTTCCCGCTTGATGCCCCGGACCACGTCCAGCTGACCGAGTTGCTGCATCGGCAGACGGACGGTAATCCGCTCTTTCTGGTGAATCTGCTGGACTATCTGGTCGCCCACGGCTCCCTGAGCGAGGTCAACGGCCGCTGGGAAGTCCAGGCGCGGCTGTTCGACCTGGCGAGTATGGATGATGGCCGGGACTGGGTGCCCGACAGTTTACGGCAGATGATCGAGAAACAAATCGACCGCCTGAATCCACACCAACAGCAGCTGCTTGAGACGGCCAGTGTGGCCGGGGTCGAGTTTTCCGCTGCGGCTCTGGACGGCACGGTGGGCCACGATGACCCATATTTCAAGAATGGGACAGCCACACCGGCCGAGGAGCACTGCCAGGCCCTGGCCCGCCAGAAAAAATTCCTGTCCGCCGACGGCTGGACCGAATGGCCGGACGGCACCGTGGCCGGCCGTTATCGATTTATCCATTCGCTGTACCAGAACGTCTTGTACGGGCGTATCCCGGTCGGTCGCCGTCTCCAGCTCCACCGCGACATTGGAGAACGGGAAGAGCGGGCGTATGGCGAGCGGACTGGGGAGATTGCGGCCGAACTGGCCATGCACTTTGAGCAGGCCCGGGTCTTTGACCGCGCCATTCCCTATCTGCAACAGGCGGCCCACAACGCTCTGCAACGATGCGCCTACCAGGAGGCCATCGCCCATCTGTCACGCGGCCTGTCCCTGCTCGACCGGCAAGACCCGACAGGAAAGTGGACGATGATGACCGAGTCCACTTTTGGGACATCGGACCATCAGACCCGCAGCCAACAGAAAATCTCCCTGTCGCTCAGCCTCAGCGTGCCGCTGGCCATGACCAAAGGCTATGCCGCTCCAGAAGTGGAGGAGGTCTATAGCCGGGCGCGCAGCCTGTGTGAGGCGATTGGCGAGACCCGTCAGCTGTTCCGGGCCCTGCGCGGGCTGAGCGCGGTAGCTCTGATTCGGGGCGAGTTCCACACCACCCGCCGCTTGGGAGAGCAGTTCCGGGCCCTGGCCGAGCGCCAGACCGAGCCAACTCTGCTACTTTCGGCTCATAATACCTTGGGGATTACGCACTTTCATGTAGGCGAGTTCGACCGGGCGCGGGATCATTTCGAGCGAGGGCTGGCCCTGTACGATCCCCACCGCCGCCGGGCTGACGGGTTTGTCCAGGATCCCGGGGTGGTGTGCCGCTCGTATATCGCGCTGTCGCTGTGCCTGCTCGGTTTTCCGCACCAGGCCCGCGATAGCGCACGCCAAGCCGTGTCCCTGGCCCGCCAGCTCGCCCATCCCCACAGCCTGGCCTATGCGCTCGGCTGTGCGGCCATTGTGTCCCATATGTGTCGGGATGGACACGACACCCGGACGTTTGCCGAGGAGACGATCGCGGTGTCGCAGGAACACGGCTTCGCCTACTGGCTGGCCCTGGGGACGATCCTGGTGGTCGACGGCCAGAATCGGGCCTCGGACAGGATCGGGCAGATCCGTCGGGGACTGGCCGACTGGGGCGCGACCGGAGCGCAGGTCATGCGTCCTTATTATCTAGCGGTTCTGGCCGAGGCGTATGCCACGGCTGGGCGGCTGGCCGACGGTTTGCAGACCGTTGACGAGGCCGTGGAACTGGTCGGGGCGACGCACGAGCGGTTTTGTGAGGCCGAGCTGTACCGAATCAAAGCCGAGCTTGTGCTGGCCCGGGAGGGCGAGCGGTACGGCACGAACGGCAGCGGGCACGACTCGCGAACCCGGCCCCTGGTTGAGGAGTGTTTTCAACGGGCGATTGCGCTCGCCCGCCAGCAGCAGGCCAGGCTGTGGGAGCTGCGGGCGGTCTTGGGTCTGAGCCGGGCGTGGCAAAGCTGGGGACGGCGAACCGAGGCGCGGCAGCTGTTGGAAGACAGTCTGGTCGGGTGTGATACGGCTGGGGAGAGTAGCGATGTGGGGCAGGCCCGAACGCTCCTGTCCGAGCTGTCCTAGTCTGCGCACTATTCCGACGGCAACACACTGGTAATCACGAAGTTCTGCAAGGGTTGGGACCATTGCAGGCTGAGTTCCGCGCCAGCGGTGGGGAAGTCCGCCAGCTGGTATTCCTGGAGATTCGGCGGGCCGTAGTAGCCTGACCCGAAGAGGAGTCCGTCGTGACGGATGACCCATGAATGCTTGGGTTCTTCTTCTCCAGTGACCGGGTTGGGCCACAGGTAGTCAATCCAGTGCCCGGCCTCGGTTGCTCTGGCGATCTCCTTGCCTAACTCATAGCCGTCCGAGCCGACAATAGTTTTGATATCTTGGCCTATCAGGTTGGGCGAGACCGGCTGCGAGACAATGAGATCATTCTCGTCAATGATGAACACATACCACTCTCCGTCAACGCTGGCCGGGGAGTTGTGGTAGGCGACCGTCGCCTCTCGCCCGTCTCGGTCATAGCGGTCCAGCGCCGCTTGGACGAGGTTTTGGGTGAAGGTCGCTTTTTCCTCATCCCCGAAGGTGGTGACGGTCACCGGAATCTGAGCGAAGAGCGTGCCGTCAAGGAAAGCCCGGACGGTGTGCACTCCGTCGCCGAGGATGTTCCAGTTCAACAGCAGGCTGAAGCCGTTATCGATATCGCCGCAGACAGCCTGAGTATCCCCACGGACCGTGCCGTAGGCGGCTGTCAGTGACATATCGTTGATTTGAATGAGAATCTCCTCCGCCTCACACGCCCAGCCGGAGAGAACAGCCATGCCGCTGTGGAACGAGCCCAGGGCGGGATTCTCCAGGACGGCCGCCACACCAGCCACCTGGGAGTGGCCGACCGGGAGAGGCGTAGCGTCGTCAGTCAGCGACTCGTAGTAGCCTGACCCAAAGATGAGCCCACCGTAACGGATAGCCCATGTATGCTTGGGCTCTTCCTCTCCAGTGACCGGGTTGGGCCACGGGTAATGAATCCAGTGTCCGGCCTCGGTTGCCATGGCGATCTCCCGCCCGAGTTCGTAACCGTCCGAGCCAACAATAGTTTTGATATCCTGGCCTATCAGTTCGGGCATGATCGGATGGGCAATGAACAGATCGTTCTCATCGATGATGAACACATACCACTGCCCCTCAACGCTGGCCGGGGAGTTGTAGTACGCCGCTGTTGCCTCTCGCCCGTCTCGGTCATGGCGGTCCAGCGCGGCTTGGACGAAGTCGCGGGTGAAGGTCGTCGGATTATCCCGGATGACAAAGTTCTGGAGGGATTCCTCCCACTGGATACGGGTCTCCTCGTCGGCAGTCGGGAAATTCGTCAGGGAATACACGCCGTGCGCGTCGCGCAGAAACTCCGTCCCAAAGGTGGTGACGGTCACCGTGGCCTCGCCGAACGGGGTGCCGTCGGCCAGCGCACGAACGGTATGCTCCCCATCCCCGCTGTTGTTCCAGTTCCACAGGAAGCTGAAGCCATTGTCGGTATCGCCACACCTCTCCTGGGTGTCCCCGCGCATGGTGCCGTAGGCTGCGGCGAAGGACATATCGTCAATCTCGATCACGATCTCCTGTGCATCACAGGCCCAACCGGAGATCACCGCTATCCCGCTCTGGTACGAATCGGGCGCGGGGTTTTCCAACATCGCCATGCCGTTCCCGGTCTGGGCGAAGGCTCCCCCGCTCAGGAGAAAACAGGCCACGATAGCCATCAG
>JAGWBB010000111.1:11734-12624 GCA_021296095.1 Desulfurellaceae bacterium
GAGAACCGCTCTCTTGTATCGTGAGCCGGCGGGAGAAGTCAACGAGAATCGTTGACACACCGTACCGGATCGCGCACAGTGGGAGCGCCCCGGCGGGGCATCCCAGCCGATTGAGAGTCAGGAGGAAAGCATGGCCTACGATGTTGTGATCAAAAACGGAACCGTTGTTGACGGGACGGGCAAGCCGTCGTATCGGGCCGATGTTGCCGTGCAGGGCGACCGGATTGCCGAAATCGGGAACATCAGCGCTGCGGCAAAGCGGACGATTGATGCTGAGGGGCATCTGGTGACGCCCGGTTTCATTGATATTCATACCCATCTGGACGCCCAGATCAGCTGGGACCCGGTGGCGTCCTCGTCGTGCTGGCACGGCGTGACCTCGGTCGTGATGGGCAACTGTGGGGTGACCTTCGCCCCCTGCCATCCAAAGGACCGGGAATACCTGGCGCATCTGATGGAGAGAGCATCATGACCGGCATGCCGTGGACCTGGGAGACGTATGGCGAGTATCTTCAGGCGCTCGACAAGCTGCCAAAAGGCGTCAACGTCGGCGGTCTGGTCGGCCACTGCGCCGTGCGCTACTGGGCCATGGGCGAAGAGAGCCTGGAGAACAGGCCGGCCGGCCCCGAGGCGATCACCCGTATGCGGGATATTGTTGAGGAGGCGATTGCCGGCGGGGCGCTGGGCTTTTCCACCTCCCGCACCATTCTGCACCGCACGCCGGAGGGCCAGCCGGTGCCCGGCACGTTTGCCACCGCCGAGGAATTGATGGGCATCACCAGCGCGCTGGGCAAGCTGGGGCGCGGTGTGGTCGAAGCCGCGCCGGGGATTGACAGCGGCAAGCCCGAGGATCTCAAACGCGAAGTCGACTGGATGACCGAGGTCAGCCT
>JAGWBB010000111.1:12844-20146 GCA_021296095.1 Desulfurellaceae bacterium
AACCCCGCATACCGCGCGACCATGATCGAACAAGCCCTGGCCGATCCGCCGCCGATCGATTTTGGTCAGATCTTCGTGCTGTCCGACACCGAAGCCCGCTACGACCATCAGGCCCAGGACAGCCTCCAGGCCCACGCCGAGCGGCTCGGCGTCAGCCCGGCCGAGGCGTTCATTCAGCTGTCCGTCGAGCGGGACGGCAAGGCACTGTTCAACTATCCCTTTTTGAACCCCCGTTTTGATGCTGTGCGGACGATGCTGGATCATCCCCACGTGGTAATCGGCCTGGGCGACTCCGGCGCCCACTGTGGGCAGATCATGGACTCCAGCCTGCCGACCTATTTTCTCAAACACTGGGTTCAGGAGCGCGGGCATTTCACGGTCGAGCAGGCCATTCGGAAACTGACCGCCGACCCGGCCGAGCTGTTCGGGATTCAAGACCGAGGGGTGATTCGCCCGGGCGCATATGCCGATCTGAACGTCATTGATTACGACAAGCTGCACCTGCCGCCGCCGACCTTTGTGTATGACTTCCCGGCCGGTGCCGGTCGTTATATCCAGCAGTCGTCCGGCTACAAAAACACGCTGGTCAACGGGCAGGTCTTCATGGAGGGCCTGGAGCACGCCGGCGCCCTGGCCGGCCGGGTGCTGCGCAGCGCCTAGCTCAACCAAGCCCGAGCCTCGTGCCGGGATGAAAAAGCCTATGAATGAAGCCGCGGTCCGACTCCATATCGAACTATTGGACGAAGGCGGCTTTCTCGCCACGAGCCCCGATGTTCCAGGCCTGGTTGCGGAAGGACGCAGCGTCACTGAGGCCGTCGAGATTGCACAGGGCCTCGCGCGCAAGATTGCAGAGTCGTGCATTGAGCACGGTGACCCGCTTCCTCGCGCGTTGGCGGCTCTCCCGGATAGCAAGGTCGAAATTGATCTGCTGGTACCCGTCAGCGTGCCGTAATGGGACGGCTCTCCGGGTTCACATATCGAGACGTTGCTCGGCGCCTCCGACATTTCGGCTATACGTTCGACCGTCCGGGGCCGGGCAGCCATGAAGTGTGGCGTCATGCGCGGACCGGTCGGAAAGTGACCCTCCCTCGTCACTCCAGAGATATGGCGGAAGGAACGCTTCGCGCCATTCTTCGAGAGGCCAGAATCGGCGTTGATGACTTTCTCGCGGACCGTTAGGGACTTGGATGACTGGAGGGTCTGGAGCACACCAGCGCCGGACCCGGGCGCTGGCACGTCCTCGCCTTGCACAAGCCAGGCCAGGACGCTATGAGAAAGGCCCATCGCAGCAAGTACGAAGAGGAGGATAAGATATGGGTCACAAGCAGCCAATCCGCAGCCTGGCATATGCAATCGTCCTGGGTGTCGCCCTGGCCGGAATGAGCCTCATCGCCCCAGGCGTGGTCGCCGCTCAGGACGGCTATCCCGAGGGCTATAGTCCGTCGGAGCCGGCCGATGAGGGAGGCACCAACGTGTTAGCGCGTTTTGCGGCCGTCACTACCTATATGAACGATAAACTCGAAGCGGCCGGCGGCAACGACTCGCCCGTGTGCTACCGCAACTGTATGACCGTCCCGATTAATGACATCCTCGACTGTCTGGAAAAAAACAACACCTACGAGACCAGCGAGTCGTGCGAGCTGGACGCAGCCGGTAAAATGGCGGCCTGCGATCCCCAGTGCCAATGAATCGACGATAAGATATATCGCCCCTGTTGTAGCCGGCGTCTCAGCTGAAATGGGGCATCACGTCCCGGGCGAAGCGCTCCATTGAGCGGAGCGTATCCTGATGGCTGAAGTGGCCGAAGTTGAAGTACAGAATGACCTCTTCAATCCCGGCCGCTTCGCACTTCTTGAGGGTCGCAATACACGCCTCGGGATCGCCGGTAACAATGCTGCGTTCCCCGACCTGCTCGGGCTGCATACTCTGCAAGCGTTCGACAATATCGGCAAAATAGGCAATATGCGGCGGCGCGCTGTCGCGGTCGGCGGGAAAGGCCGGCAGCACCGATTTGAGATAGCGCAGCAGGCGCGCCTTGGTCTGGAGCGCCTCGGCCGGGCTATCGACCACATTGACAAAATAGGAGCACTTGGCCCGCGCCTCGCTGTGGCCGGCCTCGGCGGCCAGCCCTTTGTAGGTCTGGACGGCTTCGCCAACGCTGCCGAACATCATGGCTGCGGCAAAGGGGGCGAACAGCGTATGGAAGCCCTTGTCGGCCGCCATCTCGACGGTCGGGCGGCTGAAACACGCCACATAGATGGGCGGATGGGGGTGCTGGACGGGCCGCGGCAGGCAGGTCACCGGCTCCGGCAGGTCATAAAACCGTCCGTGGTAGGTAAATTCTTCCTGGGTCCAGGCGATACGGAGCAGATCCAGGCCCTCGGCAAAGCGGTCGCGGCTTTCCTCGAACGGGATGGCCAGGGCGTCGTACTCGCGCTTGTCATACCCCCGGCCGGCTGAAAACACGGTCCGGCCCTGGCTCAGCAGGTCCAGCAGGGCAAAGTCTTCGGCCACCCGCAGGGGATGGTGGCAGGGCAGCAGCACGGTCGCCGGGGCCAGTTTGATGCGGCTGGTCTGGGCCGCCAGATGCGACAAAAAGACGGCCGGGGCGGGCAGGCAGCCAAACAGGCCAAAATGGTGTTCCGGGACCCAGGCCGACTCATAGCCGAGTTCTTCGGCAACTTGGCACTCGCGCAGCACCTCGCGCAGGAACTGGTTGGAATTGCGCCGGTCGGCGCCATAGGCGGGCGGATTATCGGTCAGGGTGAAATAGCCGAATTTCATGCCGTTTCAATCCTCGCCCGACCCGAAGGCCGGGCGCTACGAAAAGGGGCAACCCCACCGGTTGCCCCACCAGAATCAGCCGCCCTGCTGCTGTTTTTGCAGCGCCTCCAGAGCGGCGCCCTGCTCGCCCAGCACCCGTTTGGTGGATTCCCGGTCTTGAATTTTGCCCCACCAGGCGGCCAGCTTCGGCCGTCCCTCAATCGCCGGCTTTTGGCCGAAGGCGGGCAGAAAGGTGTTCATGAAGAAGATCGTCGGTGTCAGCGCGGCGTCGGCCAAGCTGAAATCAGCACCGGCCGCCCAGCCCTCGCCCGATAACTGCGACTCAAGATGGTCGAGACGGCTCTGAATTTCGACCATTTTTTCGTCAATGAAACTCTGCTCCAGGTCTTGGCCGAACAGCTTCGGAAAGCAGGCCCGCAGCGGCGGATCGAGGTACAGGTCGTGCAGGCGGGTGAAACTGCGCACCTTGGCCCTCGCCTCCGGGTCATTCGGCAGCAAGGGCTTTTCCGGGAACTTGTCTTCAAAATACTCGTTGATGAGTTCGGATTCGGCAATGATCTGGCTACCGGTATCCAGCGCCGGGACCTTGCCCAGGGGGTTGATCTGCTTGTACTCGTCCGAACCCATCCCGCCGGGCGGTTCGGTCAGCTCGATATCCAGCCCTTTTTCATAGGCAGCGATACGGCATTTCGAGGCGAAATTACTGAGCGGTATGCTGTAGAGCTTCATACTTCCTCCTGTGTCAAAAATGTATCCATACAGACCGCAGGCCGACACCGAAACTATCCTGAACCGTCCCCCGGAAGTCAAGTACGAACAGCTTGCGATTGTCCGAAAAGGGGTGATAGGACAGGCGCACGATGTCTGCTGCGCTCATGCTCTTCGCCTGTTTCCTGGTGTGGGAGACCTGTGTCCCGCCTGCGGCTGCGGCGCGTATCACCCACATTGAGATCAACCGGATTGAATCGCCGACCTTCGCGGGCCGGGCGTTTGGCACGGTCGGCCAGTACGAGAAAATCGTAGGCCGGGCGTTTGGCGCGGTCGATCCCGAAGCGGCGGCAAATGCCGGTATTGTGAACCTCGACCTGGCCGCCACAGATAGCGCCGGGCGAGTTGCCTATGGCACCGACTTCGTCATTCTCCGTCCGCGCGATCCGACCAAAGGCAATCACACCCTCTTCTATGGCGTACTCAACCGCGGCAATAGGATTGATCTGGTCCTGCTCAACGACGTGCCCTACGGCTCGCCGACCAAAAAGGGGAACGATGATGACCACTCCATCGAGAAGAGATCATCGTTCCCCTTTACCGCAGCCGATGCCGGCAACGGCTTTCTCATGCGCCACGGCTATACGCTTGTCTGGAGCGGCTGGCAGGCGCGCGGCAAAGCCGGGGCTCAGTGCTGTGTCCCGGACACACCGGAAGTGATGGGCGCCGACCTCCCGGTCGCGCTGGAGAACGGCAGGCCGCTCAGCGGCCCTGTCCGTGACCTGTTTGTCGGTCGCCAGCAGACCGAGCCGCAGACCGCCAGCCTGAGCTATCCGGTGCTCGCGCCGGACCCGCGCCTGATGCGGCTCAGCGTCCGGGCCAGGGCGCGTGGCGAGCAGCCGCAGCCCATCCCGGCCTGCGCCCAGTCCGGCCAGGCGGAACGGTGCTGGCGGTTTGTCGATGAGCAGACGGTTCGTTTACACCCCGGGTTTGAGTCAGGCTTGCTGTATGAATTCGCCTACACCGGCAAAAATCCACCCGTCCTGGGCCTGGGATTTGCGGTGACCCGTGATGTGGTGTCGTTTCTGCGCTATGAAACGGCCGATGAGCGGGGGACGGCCAATCCGCTGCGGCTGAATGCCCACGACACCGGTATCCACAAAGCTCTGGGCTTCGGCATTTCGCAGGCGGGCCGCTATCTCCAGGAGCACGTCTGGGCCGGTTTTAATCAGGACGAGCACGAGCGCAGCGTGTTTGACGGATTGATCGCCGACATCGGCGGCGCGGGCAAGACCTTCAGTAACTTTCCCTTTGGCCAGCCGGGCCGAACCCAGGGCGGTCACCAGGACTTCGGGTTTGCGGAAAACTGGTTTCCGTTCGCCTATGGCACACAGCACGATCCGCTGACCGGAAAACAGGACGGCATACTGCGCGCCGGCAGCGGCAAACCCGGCGACGGCTTCGACCCGCTGATCATGGTCACCAATACCGCCAGCGAATACTGGCGCAAGAGCGCCTCCCTGCTGCACACCGATAGCCATGGGAACGACGTGCCCATCCCCGATACGGTGCGGCTCTACTTCTTTGCCAGCAGCCAGCATTTCGCCCTGCATCCCACCCCCATCACCACCTCCCTGGGACGGCGGCTGGCCAAGGGGCCGTGTACCCAGGAGCACAACCCGGCCTTTCGCGGGCCGGTCATGCGAGCCCTGGTGCTGGCCCTGCACCGCTGGGTCTACGATGGCGCCTCACCGCCGGCCAGCCGGATTCCCACCCGCCAGGCTGGCACGCTGGTCTCGGCCCAGGACAGTGCTGCCGGCTTTCCGTCCATCCCGGGAGCGATACACATTGGCGACCTCAATCCGACCCTGGTCACGCATACCGCCGGAGACCAGACCCGCTACACCAGCCTGGTTCCCAAGACCGACGCCGACGGCAACGATCTGGCCGGAATCCGCCTGCCCGATATCGCCGCTCCGCTCGGCACCGCTACCGGCTGGGCGCTCCGGGCCGATGTGCCGGGCGCCATGTGCGGCAACTGGGGACAGTTCATCCCCTTTGCCCGGACCAAAGCCGAACGCGAGGCGAGCGGCGACCCGCGTTTGTCTCTGGCCGAACGCTATCCGAGCAGGGCGGCCTACGTCGATGCCATCCGGCGGTCTGTTGTCGCGCTGCAAGATCAGGGTTTGCTCTTGGCAGACGATGCTGCGGCGTATATTGCTGATGCTGAGCGCACGGCGCCTATTCCAGACTGAGACGAAACGGAGACTGGTGTGGAGTTTGGTTTATTCTCCCTGTTTGACTTCTTCCCTGATCGCCAGAACGAGGCCCAGTACTACCGCGACACGCTCGACATCGCCATTGCGGCCGAGCAGCTCGGTTTCGACTCGGTGTGGTTTGGCGAGGAGCACTTTTATGCCTTCGGGATCTGTCCCAGCCCCCAGCTGTTTCTGACCGCGCTGGCCCGGGAAACGTCCCGCATCCGTCTGGGCACCTCCATCAGCCTGCTGCCGTTTGACAACCCGCTGCGCAAAGCCGAAGACTTTGCCATGCTCGATATCCTGAGTGACGGGCGGCTGAATTTTGGGGTAGGCCGCGGCATTATTCAGAAGCACTTTGAGGGATTTGGGGTCAAGATGCGGGAGAGCCGGGCGCGCTATGAGGAGTCGCTGGAGATTATCCGGCGGGCCTGGACCCAGGACCCGGTCGAATACCAGGGCGAGTTCTGGCAGGTTCCGTCTCTGTCGCTGAGCCCCAAGCCGGTCCAGAAACCCCACCCGCCGATCTACCGGGGCACGATCAGTCCCGAGTCCTACGAGAGTGCCGCCATTGCCGGCGACAACGCGTTTGTCGTACCGTGGCTGACCGGCCCGCACCCCAAGGTCAGACAGCGCGTTGAGCGCTACCGGAGCCTGCTCACCGAGCACGGCCATGGCCAAAAACGGATGACGTTTATCTTCTGGCTGCTCGTCGATCCCGACCACAACGTGGCCGTTCGTGAGGGCCGTGAGGCGGTTCGCGCCTATACCAATCTGTTCACCTCATTCGTGCCGCCCGAACTGATGAATCGGATGAAAGATGACGACCCGTTCAAAGCCTTTCTGCAATTCATTCGGGCCATGCCCGACCAGCTCGAAGAGCGGGCCGTGGTCGGCACTCCGGCAGAGTGTCGGCGGCGTCTGGCCGAGCTGAACGACGAGTTCGGGCTGGATCAGGTCGCGTTTTATTTTCACGCCGGCGGCCAGGATATCCCGCGTGTCAAGCGGAGATTGGAACTGTTTGCCAAGGAAGTGATGCCGGAGTTCACGTGAGGACAAACCACGTGAGGATAAACAAGGAGGACTGACATGCTACTCAAGGACAAAATCGCGATCGTCACCGGGATCGGGACCGGGATGGGGAAGGCGATCGCGCTGCGCTACGCCAGGGAAGGCGCCCACGTGGTGGGGGCCGAGATTGACGAGGCCAGCGGCCAGCAGACCGCCGCCGAGGTCAGCGCCCACGACCGCCGCGGCCTGTTCGTCAAGACCGATATGGGCCGGCTGGCCGATATCAAGGCCATGGTCGCCAAAGCCGTGGACACCTTCGGGCAGATTGACATTCTGGTCAACAATGCCGGGGTGACCCGCAGTCTGGGCTTTTTTGACGTGACCGAAGAGGACTGGGACTGGATCCATGCGGTCAACGCCAAGGGGGTGTTTTTCTGCATGCAGGAGGTGGCCCGCGAGATGGCCAAACGCAACGCGGGCCGCATCGTCAATATCGCCTCGATTGCCGGCAAGGGCTTTCGCGGCACCTCGAACATCTCGT
>JAGWBB010000112.1:0-2028 GCA_021296095.1 Desulfurellaceae bacterium
TATGAATCTCGTCAATAAACAGAATGGCGTTGGGATCCTTGCGGAGCGCGTTCAGTACGGCCTTGAGCCGCTCCTCGAACTGGCCGCGGAACTTCGTGCCGGCCAAAACCGAGCCCATGTCCAGGGAATAGATCCGCGCATCCTTGAGCACCTCGGGCACCTCGCCGTTGGCGATCTGCAGCGCCAGCCCGTCGGCGATAGCCGTTTTTCCCACCCCGGAATCGCCGACATACACCGGGTTGTTTTTCCGCCGCCGGCACAGCACGTGGATGGTGCGTTCGACCTCGACCTCGCGGCCGATCAGAGGGTCGATCTCACCGTCTCTGGCGCGCTGGACCAGGTCGGCGGTGAAAGCCTTGAGCGGGTCTTTGGCCGGACGGGGATCGTCCTCGTCGTCCACACCCTCGGCCTCCGGCTGGGCGGCCGACTCGTCGTCCTCGTCGTCGGGTTGGACCTTGGAGATGCCGTGCGAGATGTAGTTCAGCACGTCCAGGCGGCTGATGCCCTGCTTTTGCAGAAAGTATACAGCGTGGCTGTTTTCTTCCCGGAACAGCGCGACCAGAAAGTTGCGCCCCTCGACCAGGTCTTTGCCGCTGGACTGGACGTGCATGGCCGCCCGCTGCAAGACCCGCTGAAAGCCCGAGGTTTGCTGGGGGTCGACGTCGCTCTCTTCGGACAGCGCCTCGATGTTGTCCTCGAAGAACTGCACCAGATCCTTTTGCAGCTGTTCAACCTCGCCGCCACAGTTGCGCAGGATTTCGGCCACATCCTCGTCAAACGACAGGGCGTACAACACGTGCTCGAGACACAGAAACTCGTGGCGACGCTGTCTGGCTTCCTTGATCGCCAAGGTCAGGGCAATTTCAAATTCCCGACTAATTTGCATTCTCCGCTCCGCTCCTTCCGCGGGCCTGGCCCGGGAAGCTGTCTTCTCTACGGTCGGCCTGGTGGGCGGCCGCAGGATCAGGCTTCTTCCATACTACATTTCAGGGGAAACTCGTACTTCTTGGCCAGCGTGTGGACCTTGTCCACCTTGGTCTCAGCCACCTCGTAGGTATACACCCCGGCCACCCCCATGCCTTTTCGATGCACGTGCAGCATGACCTGGGTGGCTTTGGTGGCGTCGTGGTTAAAGACCGACTGCAAGACGTGCACAACGAACTCCATCGTGGTGTAGTCGTCGTTGTGCAGCAACACCTTGTACAGCGGCGGCTTTTTGGTCTTTTTCTCGGTCTCGGTTATTACGTCACGATCGAGATCGGTATCGTTGTCGTAATCCTTGGCCATATCCCCCTCCGTCGTTCAGAGAACATCTGTCCGCCAGGGCTCCCTACTGTCCATAGCGCTCGGACGGCGGTTTGCCAAGAGGACCCGATTCTCAGACGACCTGATTCTCAGACGACTCGGTTCCAAGAAGACGCGGTTTCTGGTATCTCCTCGACCAGAACCGAGGCGGGATTCCACGCCGCCCGAATACGGAGGCTCTCATGACACACACGCCGGCCTATCAGCTCCCCAGCCAGGTCAGCCCCCAGCACTACGCCATCCGCCTCACCCCTGACCTGCGCGCCTTCACCTTTGACGGGGAAGAGACAGTGGGCATCATTGTCCACGAGCCGGTCAGCGAGATTGTGCTGAACGCTATTGAGCTGGCCATCCACAGCGTATCCGTCAGCGGCCCGGACGGTCAGACCCTGGACGCCACGGTCAGCCTGGACAGCGAGCAGGAACGGGCCAGCTTCCACTTTCCCCAGCCCCTCGCCCCCGGCGCCTGGACCCTGAGGATCAGCTTCAGCGGCATCCTCAACGACAAGCTGCACGGCTTTTACCGCAGCACCTACACCACGGCCGACGGCCAGGAGAAGGTGCTGGCCTCGACCCAGTTTGAATCAACCGACGCCCGCCGCGCGTTTCCGTGCTGGGACGAGCCGGCGCTCAAGGCGGTTTTTCAGGTCACTCTGGTGATCGACGCCGACCTGACCGCCATCTCCAACGCAGCCGTCGTGCGCGAGACGCCCCTGCCCGCCA
>JAGWBB010000112.1:2183-14944 GCA_021296095.1 Desulfurellaceae bacterium
CCTCGCTGGCGTTTTTCAGCCGCTACTACGGCCGCAGCTATCCCGGCGACAAGCTCGACCTGATCGCCATTCCCGATTTTGCCTTTGGCGCCATGGAGAATCTGGGCGCTATCACCTTCCGTGAAACCGCACTGCTGGTCGACGAAAACCGGGCGGCACGCAGCGAGCTGGAGCGGGTGGCCGACGTGGTGTCGCACGAAAATGCCCACATGTGGTTCGGCGACCTGGTCACCATGAAGTGGTGGAACGGGCTGTGGCTCAACGAGGCGTTTGCCACCTTCATGGAGATGATGGCGGTTGACGACTGGAAGCCTGAGTGGCAGCGCTGGACCAGCTTTGCCGTCTCGCGCGCCGCAGCGCTGCAGATCGACGGCTTGCAGAGCACCCGGTCAAGCCATCCGGACGAAGCGGCCGGCATGTTTGACATTCTGACCTACGAAAAGGGCGCCGCAGTCCTGCGCATGCTGGAACAGTACCTGGGTCCGGAGACCTTCCGGGCCGGCATCAGCAACTATGTCGGCAAGCACGCCTACGCGAATGCCGAGACCACCGACCTGTGGGACGCGATTGAGGAATCGGCCCAGCAGCCGGTACGGACGATGATGGATTCGTGGGTGTTTCAGCCCGGCCATCCTCTGATTTCGGCCGCCGTCGAAGACACGACGCTGGTCGTGTCCCAGCACATCTTCCAGTATCTGCCGGCCGAGGCCGACGCCCCCCGACGCTGGCAGGTGCCCGTGTTCATCCGGGCCAAGAGCGGCGATCAGGAGCTGACCCGAACTGTGCTGCTGGAGGAAGACGAGGTCCGCCTCGACCTGCCGGCGCGACCGGACTGGGTGGTGGTCAACGCCGGCGGCCACGGCTTCTACCGGGTGCGCTACAGCCCGGATTTGCTCCAGCGACTGACCGGTGTACTCCAGACCGAGCTGTCGGCGCTCGAACGCTTTAATCTGGTCAACGACACCTGGGCCGCAGCCCTGGCCGGTCTCACCCCTCTGGCCGACTATATGGACCTGCTGCTGCTGTTCGAGGACGAAACCGAGCACAATGTCTGGAGCGCCGTTCTCGGCTCGCTGCACTATCTCGACCGTCTGCTTGACCCGGCTCATCGCCCGGCGCTACACGCCCGGGTCCACAGCCTGGTCGGTCCCAGTATCGAGCGGCTGGGCTGGCAGCCGGCCGACGGAGAAGACGCCCTGGCTGCGCGGAGAGCTGTTGGGTGCGCTGGGCACCCTGGGTAACGACCGCGCCACCCAGGCCGAGGCGCGCGCCCGCTACGCCGCCTACAAATCCGACAGCGCTACGGTCGATCCCAACCTCGTCCCGGCCCTGGTCTCGATTGTGGCCCACAGCGGCGACGAGGCCGACTATGACGAGTTCTACACCGCCTTCAAAACGGCCAAGACCCCCCAGGAGGAGATGCGCTACCTGTTTGCCCTGGCCGCCTTTCAGCCGTCCGAGCTGTTTGAGCGCACGCTCGTTCTGACCACCAACGGCGAGGTTCGCACCCAGAACGCGCCCTTCTTGATGCGCCAACTGCTGCTCAACACCCAGCAGCGCGAGCGCGCCTGGCAGTTCCTGAAAGACAACTGGGACGCCATGCTGGGCCACTACCCGGCCAGCACCATCCCCCGCATGTGTGAGGGGGTTACGGGTCTGGTCACGCCCCAACTCAAAGCCGAGGTAACCGCCTTTTTTGCCGCTCATCCGGTCAAGGGGGGCGAAAAAATGGTCCAGCAGCACCTGGAGAAGCTACGCATCGCGGTCGCCTGTCAGCAGCGCGAGTTAGACAACCTGCGCGACTATTTCGAGTGGACGCCGTAGCCGGACACTCAGCGGGGCGCCGTGCGCTGCGCCCTCAGATAGTCCGATGAGCGAGTTCGTAATCTGCATAAACGATGGGAGTAACCCCGCCAGTTTGATCGTGGGTAGAGTCTAGCGCACGCTGTCGGACGCTGAAGCCGAGGCACCCGACCTGGTCCGGGTTCTTGACGAAGACAAATCAGAGTCCGACGGTTACCTCTATCCCGCCTCCATGTTCGTTCCGGTCGATCTGCCGGAATTGGCGAAGCAAGCCTTGACTGCGGCGGGGGTCTGAGCCTGGGAGGGACGCCACCGAACGAAAGCCACACCTGAGGCTTACGAATTAACTCTGCCCAGCCCATCAGCTCAACTCTTCAAGCAGCTCTACTTCCTTCTTTACGAGGTGATTCACCACCTCACCCAGCTCTTTACCCTTCTTCTGAGCGATCTTTTCAAGCTGGCCCTGGAGCTTCGCGTCGAGGTAAATGGGCAGCCGTAGCTCAGTCCCCTTGCGGTAAAATTTTCCTTTCTCGGCCTTGGAAAAATCATATTCACGTTTCATTGACTATTTCCTTCCGTACTGTCCGGCTTCATACCTTGTCGCTTTGCGCGCCGAGATCAAACGTATACGGGCGCCTCGCGTTGTCTCTTTGCGATACGTGTGACAAACAACCAGTAAACTGCCTGTCCGATCCATCCCAAGAGTGATCCACCGATCCTCGTCCTGACTGTGCTCCTCATCAAACACAGAGAGGGCTTGAGGATCAAGAAAGATGGTAGCAGCCCGCTCAAAGGCAATACCGTGGTCTTTAAGGTTCAGCTGGGCCTTACCTGGGTCCCACTCAAATTGATACTGGGATGGACTCGCCACTACGGAATGCTTTCATAAGACAGAGTATGGGCCAAGAGACTGTAGAGAAAACCGACGATTCGGATTAGCCGGGTAAGTTCCGTACTGTCCGGAGCCTTGATTAAAGCATCGAGGACCAAGCTCTCGAGATCGTATTCAGATCGCAATTCGGCCTTCTTCGAGGAGTGAACGAGGATGACTGAGTAAGATCATCCCCAAACTCTGCTACGAGAGCATTATATATTCGAGCGTTCCGCGGGTATACCCAACAGGTGCGTTACGGGTCCCATCGTCGGCTTTCAATTCCTTTGGCGCGTTCTTTCTGGGCGGCTGGGATAGTCAGCAGGTATTCGTCTTTTGTCTCTTTGATAACTATTTTTCCTTGCATCATGCCATCTCCTTCTCACTCCTTCAGTCTGCGCGTTATTTGCCGCGTAGCGTCATGGTGACCGCCCGCACCGCTGCATCAAAGGCTGCCCGTTCGGCAAACTCCCCCAGCACGACGCGCCGCATATGCGTTTTGTTGTCGTCAAACGCAACGACGTACTCAACGATGCCCATCCGCACCGATGCATCAGGCCGGGCTTGGCCGAGTTTGGCCTCAGGGGTGAGTTGGGTGATGTGCGCCTGGTGCTCCGCCGTCCAGGCGTCGAAATCTTCTCGACTAATGGCCGTCTCTTGCCAGAACGTCTGTTGGTCATACGGCAGTTCTTGCAGGCGCTTGAGCAGGAAGTCCTGGTCCAGAAAGGCCAACAGGTTGCCCGCCTTGGGGCCTGAGTCGCGGTCGAGCAGGACGCGGTAGAGGGCCTTGAAGGCTTGGGCCGGCGCAATCGGCGTCAGCCGCGCCACATCGAACACCGTAGTCTGCAAGGCGCTGTCTTCCCACACTACGCTGGGCAGGCGGGCGGCCAGCCGATGCAGAAAGGCGCGCTGGCTGGCGGTCAGTTCCCCGGCCCGCTCGGGCAGCGCGCCTTGCAGCACGATCCGCTCCTCGGAGCTGGCGTAGTGCTCCAGCCAGTAGCGCGCGGCCTGCGCGCGGCGGGCGAGCTGATCGCGTTCGGTCTGGGTCAGCGGCGTGCCTTTGCGTTTTTCGACCTCGCCGGCCAGATCGAGATGAGGCAGCTGGGCAACCGTTGCCACCAGCTGAAAGTCGGCGGCGTAGAAATCGCCCTGGGTCGCGATCTGCGACAGCTGGTAGACCCGCTTGTCGTCCGCTGAGACCTTGGGATCGCGGTAGGTGCGGGTATGAAAGCGGTCGAAGTCGTTGAAGATCTTGATGACCGATCTTTCGTCCGGCGAGAAATTCACCGGCTGTTTGGGCTGGGTGCGGATCATGACAAAGCGCAGGAGTTCGGGCGGCAGGAAATCCGCCATGTTCCGCGCCGACACGCCAATCCCCTTGGATGAACTCATCTTGGCCCCGCCGACCAGGAAAAACTCGTACGGAATATTCAGCGGGGGCGACTGGCCGAAAATGGTCCGCAGGCAGGCGGCCGACACATCGCGCGAGCCGCCCTTGGTGTTGTGGTCTTTGCCCGCCCCCTCGATCGTAATGCCGAAGGTTTGCCACTTGGCCGTCCATTCCAGCTTCCAGGGCAGTTTGCCCCGACCGTCAAACGGCGAGACCTTGCCGGCGTGTCCACAGCCCGTCGCCCAGCTGACCAGATCGGGCCGGCAGGTGTAGGTGACTTCCTTGCCGTCGTAGTCGCTGACCTCGGTCGTACCGACCCGGCCGCACGCCTCACACACCACCTGAAAAGGGTACCAGGTGTCGGGACGCTCGGACTTGCTGACGGTCTTATACACCTCGCGGACCTTGGCCGCATTGTTCAGGATGGCGTCGGTCGCCTCGTTAAACTGCCCCGAGCGGTAGATATCGCGCATCCGGTAGGTCTCGGCCTCGACCCCCAACTCCCGAAAGATGTCGAAAAATTCCGTAATATAGTGCTCGGCCACATCCGGCGCCGAGGAGCCCGGCGGCGGCGGGACCTGACACAACGGCGCTCCCAGGTAGGGGCGGAAAAACTCGGCGTGGCCGGCCGGCAGTTCGTCAAGCGGGTCGTAGTCGTCGACGCCAAAGGTGTAACGGACGGGGATGCCGCGGTCCTTGAGGGTGCGGAACACGGCGTCGTGAATCAGCACGCCCCGCAGCGCACCGACGTGCACCCGGCCCGACGGCGTCTTGGAATCGTTAATCAGCTGCGGGCCGGACACCCGCTCGGCGAGCTTGTCGCACCATAACATGAGCCTGCTCCATCCTCGATTGTCGTGCTGAGACGGTGGTTTGCCGCCGGCCAGAGGCCGGCCGTAGGATTCCACCGCCCCGGAGTCTAGGTAAGGCCGATTCGCGTGTCAATGCGGCGCGTCAGCCGACGCGCCGCACTACCAGTCACAACGGCGCCCGTGCTAGGATAACGGGCAGCGTACACCAGAAAGGCTGCGGCCAACACCGTGAGCAGTGTGGAATTCCATATTTTGCCGACGGACTCACAGTCGGGCGTGGGTGATCCGGACTCCCGACCCGCCATGCCGGGCCAGCTCGCAGAGATTCGCCGCGCCCTGAGACGCGCCCCGGCCGGCTCTCCGCTCGTCCTCGATTTCAGCGCCGTCCAACAGCTCAACAGCCTCGAGGTGGCCGGCCTGTTACAGCTGGTTGCCGAGCGCCACGCTCGGGGGTGTGAGGTCCGCTTTGTGGGTCTGTCGGCCGGGCTGCGTCAGGCGTTCAGCGGCCTTGAGGACGACCTGCTCGGTCCGCCCCAAGTCGTACACAGCCGGCTGTCTTCGGTCGAACACCTGGGCGACCAGACGCTTGCCCTGCTGGTTACCGGACGCCGTCTGCTGGATATGGTCGGTGAGCTGGCCTACTGCTTGTGTGTCGCCCCGTGGCGCGGCAAAGGCGTGAAATGGGACCGAACCGGGGAACAGATCGTCAAGATCGGGATCGAGGGCATCCCGATTGTGAGCTTTCTGTCTTTTCTGGTCGGAGCGGTGCTGGCTCTCATTCGGGGCCGCCATCTATATTGCCAATCTGGTCGGTGTGTCGATGGCCCGTGAAATGGCTCCGCTAATCACCGCCGTTATTGTGGCCGGCCGCAGCGGTTCGGCCATCAGCGCCGAACTGGGCACCATGGTCGTGTCGGAGGAGATTGACGCCATGCGCACCATGGCCTTAAGCCCGACCCGCTTTCTGCTCCTGCCCCGGGTCGTGGCTCTGCTGTGCGCGGTGCCGTGTCTGACCGTACTGTCAAACCTGGCCGGCATTTTTGGCGGCTACTGGGTCGGCGTGCTGCTGCTCGGCCTGGGCAGCCGCAACTATATCCAGCAGACCGGCCAGGCCCTGCTGATGAGTGACTTGGTGGCCGGCATGGTCAAGAGCGTGGTCTTTGCCGGCCTGATCGGGCTGGTGGCCTGCTATCGTGGTCTCTATGTCCGGGGCGGAGCAGAGGGCGTGGGCACCAATACCACGGCTTCGGTGGTGACGTCGATTGTGCTGTGCATCCTGGCCGACGCCGTTTTCACCACCATCTTTTTCTATCTGTCGTAAGGGACGAGACGAGCCATGCCGACCACACCCAGCCCCGCACCTGCCTACGTCGTGGTTGAGAATCTGGTTGCCGGCTACGGCGACCAGATCGTGCTCAACGGGGTCAGCGTCCAGGCCCGACGGGGAGAAATTACCGTCATTCTGGGCGGCAGCGGCTGTGGCAAAACCACCCTGCTGCGTCATATCGTCGGCCTGCTGACACCCAGCTCTGGCCGGGTCTTGATCGACGGGCGGGACGTCCACCGGGCGGGCGAAGCGGAGCGGGAAGCCATCCTGCGCAATGTCGGCATGTCCTTCCAGGCCGGGGCGCTGTTCAACTCGATGAGCGTGGAAGAGAATGTGATGCTGCCGATTCAGGAGCACACCCGGGCGCCGGTAGAAACGGCCCGGATGCTGGCGCGGATGAAGCTCTCGCTGGTCGGCCTGGAACACGCCGCCCGGCTGCTGCCGGCCGAGCTGAGCGGCGGCATGAGAAAACGGGCTGCGGTTGCCCGTGCGCTAGCCCTCGACCCGACCCTGCTGCTGTTCGACGAGCTGTCGGCCGGCTTGGACCCGGTGACGGCGCGCGAGCTTGATGAACTCGTCCTGCGCCTCAAAGCCCAGTTTGACATGGCCATCCTGATTGTGACCCACGAGCTGGGCAGCATTCAGATGATTGCAGACCGAGCCATTATGCTGCACGATGGACGCGTGTTGGCGGCCGGCCCCTTGGCCGAGGTCCAGGCCATGCAGCTGCCGCAGGTCCAGGCGTTTTTTGACCGCCGGCCGCGGCCGGCCGGGCTGCGGCACGGGCTGCTCGAACGCCTCACCGACGGAGCATAGGATGGGCACAACCCGGCTCAAAGTCGGCCTGTTTATCACCCTGAGTTTTTTTCTGTTCGCCGCCACCCTGCTGTGGTTGGCTGGCTCCCGTTTTCTCCAGCCGGTCGATACCTACACCATCTACTTCGCCAAGTCGGTCAGCGGGCTGTTGCCCGGCGCGGCAGTCGAGTATCAGGGCGTCACGGTCGGCAAGGTGGAAGGCGTGTATCTGACCGCGGACACGCCGCCGCGCGCCCAAATCGTCATCGCCCTCCAGCCCGGGACGCCGGTTCGGCACAACACGATCGCCCATCTGGTCGGGTCGTTTGTGACCGGGATTCGGTTTGTCCAGCTCGAGGGGGGCTCGGCCGACGTTCCCCTGCTGGAGCCCGGCGGAACGATCGTCGTCCGCGAGGGTGGTCTTGAGGAGTTCCGGGATCGGGCCAGCGAAATCGCCCAGCGTTTGCTCACCACCCTCACCCGTATTGAACAAGACCTGCTGAGCCAGCAAAACCGCGAGGCGATCACCACGTTTCTCCACAGCATGTCGGTCCTGGCCGAAAACCTGCGGACCGCTCTCGACGAAATTGCCACGCCCGATACCCAGTTGGCCCTCAGAGATATGGTCAAGAATCTGGCCGAGGCCGCAGCCGGGATCAGACACACCACCATGGCCATCAACGAGGTCCGGGACGAACTCTTCCGGGATGGTCAGACAATGCTGGTCCAGATTCGCCAGACCGCAGAAATGACCGCTCGGCTGGCGGATGAGGTCGCCCAGCTGACCCGGCATATTGACGAGTTGGTGGTCGAAAACCGCTCTGAACTCCACCGGCTGCTGACCAACCTGGCCGATGCCTCGTACGACCTCAAAGAGACCAGCGATACGATCCGGACCGATCCGTCGGGCCTCATCTGGGGCAAGAACAGACCGCCGCGAGAGCTACCCGATCCATGACGGTGTTGTGGAAAGACGGGGGTACGGCTCGCGCCGGGCTGACCCTGCGGCTCCTGTGCGGCCTGCTGATGTGCGGCCTGCCGGGCTGTAGCCTGACCAAGCCGGCGCCCAGCGTCCAGTACTACGTCCTGGCTCTGCCCGAGCTTCCCGAGCCGAGCAGCCCGGCCAGTCCGACCCTGGTCGTTCACGCCTTTCGCGCCCATGACCCCTACGACCAGCAGCGGCTGGTCTACCGCTCCTCGCCGTATCAACTCGATTTTTACACCTATCATCGCTGGGCCAGCGCGCCCGCGGCCCAGGTGACGGACTGGACCCGTCGCTATCTGCGCAGCAGCGGGCTGTTTGCCAAGGTCTTTCCCACCCCGGAAGGCGCGGCCGACTACGTCCTGGGCGGGACGGTGCGCCACATTGAAGAGCTTGATCGCGATCAGACCTGGGAAGCCGCCCTGGAAATCGAGGTCTGGCTCATCCGCCCGCCGCAGCGCACCCCGGTCTGGTTCGAGTCGTACGCGGTCACGCGCCAGGCCACCAGGCGCAACCCGGCTGCGGTTGCCGAAGCCATGAGCCACAACCTCGGCGTGATTCTGCACCGGCTGGCGGCCGACCTGCGACCGCTACTTGAGACCGAGTAGGCAAAGGCTGGCATGGCCACAGCCCGCCCCGCCCCGCCACAGCCCGGCTTATGTCAGGCGTGTGTGTATGCGCGCGAAATCATCAGCGCCAAAGGCTCGCGCTTTTTGTACTGCTCGCGGGCGGAGGAGGATGGCCAGCACTACGCCAAATACCCCCGTCTGCCGGTTCTGGAGTGCCCGGGCTACACGCCCCGTTTGGACGACCCATAGGGGCATGTGGTTGCCCCGGATCGACTGGGCGCGGGGGCGAGTAGGGGCATGTGGTTGCCCTGGATCGACCGGGTGCGGGAGCTAGTTATGAAGAATCATGCCCGTATTGGGCACGCCGTTGCCCGAGGTCACCAGGGCAATCTCGGCATCCTTGACCTGATTGATGGCCTGTCCGCGCAGCTGGCGCACGGCTTCCACAATGTTCTCCATGCCGTGGATATAGCCCTCGGACAGGTTGCCGCCGCTGGTATTGAACGGCAGGCTGCCATTCGGCCACAGCAGTTTGCCGTCCGACACGAACGGGCCGCCCTCGCCGCGCTCACAAAAGCCGAGTTCCTCGAACGCCATCAGCACCAGCGGCGTGAAGTGGTCGTACAGGTAGCACAGGTCGAGGTCGGCGTGGCTGATGCCGGCCCGGCCGAACATGGCTTTGGCCACGACGGTTGATTCGGTCTCCCGGCTCTCAATATCCTTGACCACCCGCTGGGTATTCCACTCGCCAGCCCCGAACCCGCCGCTCATGATATACGCCGGCGTGTGTTTCAGGTCTCTGGCCCGCTCGGCGCTGGTGACGACCACTGCGGCCCCACCGTCGGTTTCCAGACAGCAGTCGAGCAGGCGCAGCGGGTCGGCGATCATGCGCGAGTTCTGGTGGTCCTCAATGCTGATCGGCCGGTCGCGCATGACCGCGTTGGGGTTGGTCTGGGCGTGAGTGCGGCAGGCAACGGCAATGGCGCCGAAATGCTCGCTCTTGGTGCCGTACAAATGCATATGCCGCCGGGCCGCCAGAGCCACCATCTGGGCCGGGCTGAACAGACCGTAGGGCTCGAGGTAGGCGCCGACTCCCGGCGTGCCGCGGCGCACCGCAGCCTGTCCGAAGCGGGGCGTGCCCCGACCGGAGCGCTCGTTCATGGCCCGAAAGGCAACGACCGTCTCGGCCATGCCGGTCGCCACCGCCATGGCCGCCAGCAGGATCGAGCCGACCGGCCCACCGCCCCCGCCGTAGGCTACTTCGCCGAAGAAGCGCAGCTCGGGCACCCCGAGGTGGGCGGCCAATTCGACCGGGTCGTTATTGTCCATCGTATACTTGGCGATCCCGTCAATATCGCTGGTTTGCAGACCCGCATCGTCAATCGCCCGCTGAATGCACTCGATGGCCAGGCTGATCTCACTGCGCCCCGAATCCTTGGAGTACTCGGTGTGGCCGACCCCGACAATCGCGGCTTTGTCCTTCAGGGTTTCAATCGACATGGCAGCCCTCCTGTTCGGCCCGCGATTAGAGCATAGCCGGTGCGGATTTGCTACTGCCGAGCCGAGGCGCCGATTCCCGGCCCGGGGCGCACGTGCTAGACTGCGCGCTATCGAACCACGCCCCCAGCAAGGGGAACAACGATGATTGTCCTGTATACCACCGAACGCGAGTACCCGTACGGCAGCCTGCGCTCGACCCCCCTGGCCGATTCGGCCGGACGTTCATAAACGGTGTCGGTCTCGCGTGTCTTCGGCCGTGACTTTGTCCTGCTGTGCCTGGTCAGCCTGGGATTTTTTTCCAGCTTTTTTTTCTTTTTTCCGACCCTCCCGTTCTATATTAAACAGCTGGGTGGTCGGGAGGCCGATGTTGGTCTGCTGATCGGAATTTCGAGCCTGGTCTCGTTTGCGATCAAGCCCTTTGCCGGCCGCTGGGCCGACCGCTATGGCCGGGTGGTCATGATGACCGCCTCGGTCGGGCTGTTCGCCTGCGGAGCGGTCCTGCACGCCTGGGCGCTCAGCATCGGCCTGCTGTTCGGCCTGCGTCTGGTCTACGGCTTTGCCCTGGGCTGTTTTACCACCGCCTCGGGCGCCTACCTGGCCGACGTGGCCCCGGCCGACAGACGCGCCGAGGCGACCAGCTATTGGGGCTTGGTGAATTCGCTGGCCATGGGCGTAGTCCCGCCCCTGGCCCTCGGCATCATGCACAGCCCGGCGCTCCACCCGTGGGAGGAGGGGTTGGTCGGGCTCCTGCCGGGACTGAGCCAAAAAGTCGGCTGGCCGGATAATTTTACCCTGCTGTTTTTCACCGCCGCCGCAGTCGCCTTCCTGGCCAGCGGCTTAAGCAGCCATCTGCGGGAACGCCACCGCTTGGCCGCGCCGCCTGCCGGACGCCAGTTTTTTGCCCCCGAAGCCGTGCTGCCGATGGTCGTTCAGCTGTGCCTGTACCTGACCTTCACGTCGTATACGACTTTCTTGCCCCTGTACGCCCGGACCTTCGGGCTGGACAACGCCGGCTATTTGTACTCGAGCTACGCGCTGGTGCTGGTGGCAACCCGCATGCTCAGCGCGCGTCTGGGCGACCGCTACGGCCGCGCCGCGGTCATCGTCCCGGGTTTTGTTCTGGCCCTGATCGCCCAGCTCGTGTTTGCTTTTGCCTGGGATGTCCAGGCCCTCTACCTTGGCGTGAGTGTGTACGCCATGGGCATCGGCCTGGCCCAGCCCGGGCTCGGAGCCTTGATGATCGACCGCCTGACACCCGAACGACGCGGCCTGGGCATGGCCACCTTCGCCCAGGGGCTCGATCTCGGCATGGGGCTGGGCGGGGTGCTGATGGGCAGCATCGCCAGCCAGGCCGGCTTTACCCCCATGTATGTGTGCGGGAGCGGCTGTCTGGCTGTGGGCCTGGTCATTTTCCTGTTCGGCTCTCAGCGCCCACAAGCCGGCTCCTGATCGGTGCTGCGGCTTTCGTGCGCCAGGTTGCGCCAGCGTCGTTCCTGCTGAGCTTGGCGAGGGCGGTCTTGCCCGTGAGAGGAGATTTTTTTCTTGACGCTTGGCACCGCCGGTTGTAGCGTGACGGCGTGAGGGAAGCCTTTGAACACCGCCCCCTGCTTGACCGCAGCCTGCTGCGTTGCTTGCAGCAGCGTCGGGACCTTCCCTCGATCATCCGGCTGAGCCTCCATCTGTCGACTTTTTTGCTGTGCGCCTATGGCGTGCTGCTCGTCACCCCGCACTCCCATGTGGCGGCGGCTCTGCTCTCGGTCGTGCTGGGCGGTATCTGGGCCGCGCTGTTCGCCCCCTTTCACGAGTGCACCCACCACACCGCCTTTCAGTCGGCGTGGCTGAACACCGTGGGCACCTGGCTCAGCGGCTTTCCCTTTGGGATCGCCCCGGCCGTGTACCGGGCCTTTCACTTCGACCATCATCGCTACACGCAAATTGTCCACAAGGACCCGGAGCTGTTGTTCTTGGGTGGGCAGCCGGTGTCCTGGCCGACCCAGTGGAAAAACTGGCTGCGCATGATTAGCGGTTGGGGCCTGCTGGGCCTTAAAATCGGCTTCCTGATGCGCTTCCCCTTCCTGGCCTACGACAAGTGGGAGTCTCTTGCCCCTTGGGCACCGCCCGACCAACGCCCCACACTGGCCTGGCAGTCCGGCCTGATCGCCCTCTTCTGGCTCGGGCTGATTGCCGCAGCCTGTTTCGGGCCGGCGGGCATGGGCTGGATTCTGTTTGCCGGGCTGCTCAGCCATCCGTTTCAGGCTATCTGGGTGACCACCGAGCACACCGGCCTGCCCAACGAGGGCTCCATTCTGGCCCGCACACGTACCATGCTGACTTGGCCGTTCTTCAGTTGGTGGCTGTGGAATATGAACTTCCACGCCGAGCACCATGCCTGGCCTGCGGTCCCGTGGCATCAGCTCCCCATCATACACCAGGAAGTCGCCGCGCATCTCGACGCCACGGAGCGCGGCTATGCCCGCCTCCAGTTCAAGGTATTGAGACAGGTCGGCGCCTAGCTGTTGTTTACCGCCGCTGGGGCCGCCTCCCCGGCCGCTGGGGTTGCTTGCACCCGCAGCAGCGTCGGTTATGCTGACCTCATAGGTAAACAAAAAGGGCCGGGCTCGTACCATTTGGCGGAGCCTGTCGAACGAAATGCCCAAGACTCTAGCGAAAATTGTTGCCGTCACTGCTCTGTTCGTGTTGTCTGCCAGCACC
>JAGWBB010000113.1:0-1557 GCA_021296095.1 Desulfurellaceae bacterium
ACGAGCTGGAGATTACCTGGATGGTCGATACGACGCGTACCGACGCGGCCGCAATCCGGGCCTATCGCGACCTTGGGGTGCACGGCTTATACGTGACTGCGGCCAGCGCCGATCCCGACGAGGTGTGCGCGATCATGCGCGAGTTTCCAAAGAAGGTGCAGGACGCGGTGGGCTGATCGTATATCATGGCACAGAGCCCGCTCCGGCTCCGGTCATGACGAGTGGACGAGAGCCTGACCCCGATCTTCGGGAGACTATGGTTGGCACGGTTGGCCTAGAGCGTTTCACGTTAGGCTGTAGCCCTGCTGTTCCGCTCTCGTCATGCCGGACGTGATCCGGCATCCAGAGGCCGGGAGGCTGGGAGCCTGGATTCCTGCTTGCGCAGGAATGACGGACAGCTACACAGCATCGTTATTTGCTCTAGTTGCGGCCCCCGTCAAATTGCTCTGAGTCCGAACGGCCCGGCTCCCGGACCTGGTCACCCCTCATCCTGCTCCGGCCACGAGTCGAGCGCTCCCAGCCCTTCGAGCGCCAGACCGTAGCCGAGCTGATCCAGCATCAGCCGTTTGAGCTGCTGAGTAAGGGCGACTCTGGCGTAGCGCACGCTGAGCCGCGGCTGCCGCGCGATCTGCTCGGCCAGCTCCCAGGCCCGGGCCGGCAGCCGCTCGGGGGCCACGACCTCGTTTACCACCCCGAGCCTGAGCGCCTCTTGGGCCGACAGTTGCTGGCCGGTGAGCAGAAAGTAGCGCCCCCGGTTGATGCCCAACACCAGCGGCCAGACCACATGGACGCAGTGGGGCGCATCCTGAAAAAAGGCCCGCTCCGAGGCCAGCACAATATCGCACACCACGGCCAGCTCGGCGTGGATAATCGCCGGGCCGTTGACCGCAGCGATCATTGGTACCTCGATATCCAGCAGATTCATCAGCAGGCGTTTGGCGTCGGCGGTCATATACCCCCACTGGCGGGCGACGATCCGACCAAAGCCGTCGGCGACAAACTCGGCGGTAAACGCGTCGCCCGTCCCGGTCATGATGATGACCCGGTTATCCGGGTCGCTGCCGATGTCGGCAAAACACGCTCCAAACTCGGCGTGAGGTCCGGGTCCCCATTGCAGCGGGCCGCCCCCAGTATGAAAACGGATCTGGAGAATCCCGTTGCGGCGCTCCATATGGACGTGTTTGTACTTGCTGGCATAGTCCTCAAAGCTGGCCATGGCTCTCCCCCTTCTCACTCTCGCCACAGCGGTCCAAGCCGCCCGGCGATACTGCCTGTGTATCACAAGCGGTCCGCTGAGGCTTGACAGCGCCAAGCCTCAGGCAGAATAATCTCTGCTCAAATCCGAGGTGTTCATAAAGGGGGGAGTATGCCGTTCCAGTTACGTTACAGTATTGACGATCAGGACATCACGGTTGTTGCCATCGGTCTGTTTGTCGCGCCAAACAAGATGTTACTGGAACTGATGCGCTTGGGAGTGCGGGTGATCCTGGTCGAACCGATCATCGGCGCCCACAAGCACCGCGGCCTGCCCGACCGCGACCGCGGTCCGCTCAGCCG
>JAGWBB010000113.1:1638-2232 GCA_021296095.1 Desulfurellaceae bacterium
AGCCACCCACGTCCTGGTCAGCAACTGGCCGCCGCGCATGGCGCCCTGGCTGGAGTACGAGCACCTGGTCGAGCACTGCGGTCCACAGGTCATCAAGATTCAGTTCGACGGGGGCTACGACGGCCGGGTGGCCAACGACTACTCCATGCAGGGCGCGACCGGCCTGGCCCACGCGACCGGCGAACCCCACGGCCGACCGCTGACCATTCCGGTCGCCTTCTTCGACATGATTACCGGCCTGCACGGCCTCAACGCCTTTCATGTCGGCCTGCGCCGTCTGGCCGAAACCGGCCAGGGCGACTGCTACAAGATCGCCCTCGAACAGGTCGCCTTCCAGACCCTGGCCGAGCTGGGCTGGTACGCCCAGGCCGAGACCACGGGCGAGAGCCGCGAGCCGATCGGCGACAATCTGCTCGACGCCGTCCACGGCCACTATGCGACCCGGGACGGCAAGTTCGTCACCCTGAACCTGATCGGCGACAGCGTGTTGCGCCGGCTGCGTGAGGCGACCGGCATGAAGACCCTGGCCTACGATCCCCAGGGCCACGAGATCCACGGCGATCATGCCCGCTACCTGGTGGTCGAAGAGATCAA
>JAGWBB010000113.1:2322-15524 GCA_021296095.1 Desulfurellaceae bacterium
ACCCACCGGCTGCCCTGCTTTCACGACGTTGACGATCCCGATCTGGGACCGATCTGGACCCCCGGACCGGTCATCGACGCGCGGGATCTGGAGTCGGTCGAGCTGTCCCGGGCTCCCCATCCGGGCGAGCATACGTATGAAATTCTGGAGAACGTCCTGGGTCTCGACCGAACCGCCATCGCCGAGCTGGAACGACAAAGAATTGTCGCCGGCCCGGGGCCGAACGGCTAGGCGCGGCCCTGTCATCATCAGACATCACGCTGAGCCCTGTAACGGAGCCACCCATGCCCAAGGCCGAACCGTCTCCCAGCGCCCTGTCCGCCCTGCGCATCCTCGACCTCTCAAGCGGGATTGCCGGCGGCTATTGCACCAAGCTGTTGGCCGACTATGGCGCCGAGGTGGTCAAGGTCGAAACACCCGGTACGGGTGACTCACTCCGTCGCTGGGGGCCTTTCCCACAGAACGATCCGGATGCCGAGCGCGGCCTGCTCCACTGGTATCTCAACGCCAACAAGCGGGGCCTGACACTCGATGTGACGAATCCGGCCGGCCGGACAATCCTTCGGGACCTGCTGGCGCACTTTGATATTGTGGTCGAGAGCTTTCCTCCGGCCCGAGCCGCAGCGCTTCGGGTGACCTATGAGGCGCTGCGTGGCGACCGCAACGACCTGATCTGGCTGTCGATCACACCCTTCGGCCAGACCGGACCCTATGCCGATTACAAAGCCACCGACCTGCTGATTCAGGCTGCCAGCGCCTGGCCGTATATGGGCGGCCTGCCCGACCGCGAACCCATGAAAACCGGTGGCTTCATCAGTCACTATGTTACCGGCACCTACGGCGCACTGGCCGGGCTGGCAGCCTGGTTGTCTCTCAGGTCCGGCGGAACAGGCCAACACATCGACCTGGCGGCAATGGAAGCCCTGCAAAGCACGAACGAATACGCGGCGCTGAGTCATTCGGGTCCGGGTGAGGTCAAGGAAGTCAGGGGGCGGGGTAATCTCGGAGTGGGGACGGGCATCACAGAGTGTCAGGACGGTCACGTCGGCATCAACGTGTTGACCGGCAACCAGTGGGAGATGTTCTGGTCCTTCATCGGACGACCCGAGCTGGCCGAGGACCCGCGCTTTCAAACCCCCGTCGGCCGCATGCAGCACTGGGACGAGGTTGCCGCTCTCATTCGGGGCTGGGCCAAGGAGCACACCCGGGAAGAAATCTTTGCCGCCCAGGAGTGGCGGATTCCACTGACGCTCATCGCCAGGATCGACGAGATCTTGGACTTTCCCCAGCACGCGGCGCGCGGCTTCTTTGTCGAACGCGAGCTGCCCGGAGTCGGCCCGGTCCGCCAACCTGGCGCGCCCTTTCAGATGAGCGCCAGCCCCTGGAATCTACGGCGCAGCGCTCCGGCGCTGGGCCAGCACAACGCCGACATCCTGTGTGACACGCTCGGCATGCAGCCTGACGAGCTGGTTTTGCTGCGCCGTCGCGGGGTCATTTAAGAGGAGGCTCTGACATGCCACAGCTCCTGTCCGGAATTCGCGTCATTGACCTGAGCATGTGGTGGGCCGGACCGTTTGTGACCCAGCTGCTGGGTGATATGGGCGCCGAGATTATCAAGATCGAATCGATCCAAGTCCCGGACGGCTGGCGCTTCACCGTCCCCAACGCCGCTCATGACAAGCCCTGGGAACTGTCCTCGTATTACAATGGCGTCAATCGCAACAAATACGGCCTCACCCTGAACCTTCAGGATCCGCGCGGGATCGAGCTGTGCAAACGCCTGGTCGGCATGGGCGACATTGTGGTTGAGAACTACACCCCGCGGGTGATGACGAACTTCGGGCTCGACTATGCGAAACTGCGCGCCATAAAGCCGGACATCATTATGCTGTCCCTCTCGGGCTATGGCGGAACAGGGCCGTGGCGCGATTACACCGCCTTCGCCTTCCCGGTCGAGGACATGTCGGGCTTCCCACAGCTGACGGGCTATGAGGACGATGACACGCCCCGACGCTGGGGCAACTCCGGCGTGGACGCCATTTCCGGCCTGACTGGAGCCTATGCCATCTTAACCGCCCTGGAACACCGGCGTCGGACCGGTGAGGGGCAGCGCATCGACCTGTCGATGGTCGTTTCTGGGCGGGCCGCTGCTCGACTATCAGGTCAATCAGCACCTGCCGCAGCGCCAGGGCAACCATCATCCGGCCCACGCTCCTCACGGCATATATCCCTGCAAGGGCGAAGACAGGTGGGTGTCCATCGCCGTGACAAACGAGGAGGAATGGCGCGCGCTGTGTACGACCCTGGATCGCTCAGACTGGCCTGGCGATCCCCGCTTCGCCGATCCGCTCGCCCGCCATGAGCATCAGGCCGTCCTGGATGCGGCTATCGGGGAATGGACGCGGCAACGCGACCGCATGGAATTGATGCACACCCTCCAGGCGGCCGGGGTGCCAGCCATGCCGGTTCTGTCCTCGGCCGATGTCCTCAACGATCCACATATGCAAGCCCGGGACTATTTTCAGCGCACGACCCGGGCGGAGATTGGTCCGCACGCCCACGGCCTGCACTGGGCGCACTTCTCCGAAACGCCGCTCAGCCTGCGCCGGCCAGCCCCGCTGTTGGGCGAACACAACACGTTTGTGCTGAAGGAACTCTTGGGGCTGAGTGACGCACAGCTGAGCGATCTCGAACGCGCCAAGGTCATTGGCACCACGTTTGTCGGTTCGGCCCGCCTGTGAGGTCTTCAGCTCCGTCCCACGCGGTTGGCGCAGTACCTTGATGGGATAGCAGGGGATTGTCGCCGGCTCAGCCCGGGGCGATAGTCTCACATATCACTGGGATCATATCGGACCGACACACCGAGGGCGTTTCAGTACAGCGCCTCCGGTATCGGCCAAGCCATTCCCCGCCCTGCCGTTCTCACCACACCAGCAAAATCAGGCTCTGAACAAACACTCGGCCAGGCAGGACCACTTGGCACGTTCTGTGCCCTCATCTCAATACCAATTCACCGGCCCTGAAGACGAAAGGAGTCACACTATGTTCAGCATCCTCGTTCCAACCGGGCTTATCAGCTTGGCCACAACCCTCGGCGTCGGCTATACGTCGCTTGGCGCTGGACTCCTGGGGCTCACGTGCGCCTCGGCCGTGATGATCGGCTGGACGGCACTCCGCCACTATCGGCAAAACACCCGGCGGGCTGTCTGTCAGCGGGCGACCGATCAAGCAACGCTCTGCTGTCCGGAGTATCAGCAGGCTGCCTGAAGCGTACTCCGCTTCTGGGCGCACGCTGCCCCCCCTTCCCCGGGCAACGCTCCGGTCCCTCCTCCGGGCGTTGCCGAAGCCCCCGGGACCCCTCCCCGGGGGCTTTTTCAGCCTCCTCCGGTCAGATAGGGTGAGCAGCCCTGTTGGAAGCAGACATGACCACATCGAGCCGTACCCCCCTGAGTTGGACCGTGCCGCTGAGCGCCGCCATCAGCGTGTTTCTGCTGTGGTTGATTTACTGGAAACCGGCCGCCACCACCCAGGCCGAGTGGGTCACGGTTCTGCCCGCCACCAACGCCTTGTGCAATGGCCTGAGCGCGTGCTGCCTGCTGGCCGGATTCTTCAATATCCGACGCGGCAGGCGTACCGCCCACCTGCGCTGCATGCTCGGCGCGGTGGCGTGCTCAGTCGTGTTTCTGGTCGGCTATATCGTCTACCACCATTTTCACGGCGATACGCCGTTTCCGGGCCAGGGCCTGGTGCGACCGGTCTACTTCGCCATCCTCATCAGCCATATCGTCCTGTCCATCGTCGCCCTGCCGCTGGTCCTGACCACGCTGTACTACGCCGCGACCGCCCAGTACCCGACCCACCGCCGGCTGGCTCGCTATACCTTTCCCATCTGGCTGTACGTCTCGGTCAGCGGCGTGGCCGTGTTTTTCTTTTTGCGCGCCTACACCTGACCCGGGCTACAGCGGCGTGACGAGCAGCGAGTCGATCCGACACGTATCGACAATCACCAGCCGCTGCCTGAATTTTGCCCGGCCGTCCTCAAACACGATCCGATCGTGGTAGGCGCCCGTACTGAACACCTCGGTCGCCCCGTACTGGACCACATCCGCCCAGGTCCGAAAGACGACATAGTTCGAGCGCGCCGCGATCAGCCCGTCGGCCTGCTCGGTCAGCAGGATGCTGCTGACCAGATGGCGATAAAAATGGGGCCCAAAGATATTCGCCCGGCGATGGGCGGTCACCCGGTCGCTCAACATGCCCTGGCTGTCGCACGACATGAGCGGAATCGGGAGATCCTGGTCCGCATTCTCACGCGGGACGATTCGGTACTCGCACGCGGCGGCAAAAAACCCCGGCCACTCCTCCAGCCTGTCCTCATCAATACAGTGGACATAGGCGTGCAGCAGGTCTTCGATGACAAGACGGCGTTCCAGACTGATCATGGCGGCCTCGGTGTGGGACGCTCAGGCGGCAAAGCCCATGACGCCCCGATAATACTGCCAGAAGCCCCGGATGGCCGTCTCGGTCAGCAGATTGCCCTGGTTCTCCACACTGTCACCGCCAAAGGCGATATACGAGGCCGCGTCTCGGTCGCGCACAATAGCCTGCTGCACAATCTCGGTCGCATGGCCGTCTTCCATGGAGATCAAGCCGGCCGGGCCGACAAAATTGGCCTGCTTGAGACGGATGGCGCGCAGCTCGTCGTCGTCATCCTGATAGCCAAAATAGGTAAAGATCAACTCAAACCGGTCGGGCGCTTTAGGCAGGACCTGACGGGTGGCCAGGGTATTCTGAATCTGCTGCAAGACCAGGCCGGGAAAAATCGTCTGGATCTGGTTGGTCAGCTGCGGCTCCAACTCGGGCCGCGACTGGAGCAGCGAGGGGTCGGCCAGGCTATAGCCTTTTTTATACGTCCGCAGCCCGGCATTTTTGTAGGCTGCGGTTTCCTGTTCCTCGGTCCGTTTGTAGGACTGGACCATATCGTGGCGACCCTGCTCGTCCATCGTCACCCCACCGCCCATGGACGACCGGTACAGGCCAAAGGTGGTGTGGAACAGGTGCAGTAGGCTGGCGTGATAGGGGTCGCGGACATTCTCGGCGTACAGCTTCCAGTTGGCCCGGATGAACTGCCGCGAGTAGCCCAGGATCTGGATCGGACGGCCGAACAGACGGTCGATCCAGGGTCGCATGTCCGGCCCCAGGTAGTCTTCGAGCGCGTGCAGCTCGCGCGCAAACGACACAAAAATCAGCCCTTGGTAGGAGTCGATAGTCAGCTTGTGGAGCGCGTGCTGGCCGGGATCGAAGTCCGCGTCGTAGCCGCCCTTGCCCTCGATGCCCTTGCGGAACGGGACGCCGATCAGGTCGCCCTCAAGGTTATAGCTCCACTGGTGATACACACACGTATGGGTCATCCGGTTGCCGCGCAGCTCCCGACACACCAGCGAGCCCCGGTGGGCGCAGCGGTTGACAAAGGCGTGCAAACGGCCGTCCTTGCCGCGCGTCACCACAATCGGCGTATCCCCGATAAAGCTGGCCTTGAAGTCGCCGGGCTCGGGCAGCTCGGCCTCCAAGCCGACATAGTTCCACACCGGGCCCCGGAAAATGCGCTCCTGCTCGCGTTCATAAATGGCAGGGTCAACAAACACCTGATACGGAACGCGGGTGTCGGCCTGTTCGGGCCAGGCGATCTGCGGGGCGACATCAACGGCGTGCATGGGCTTCCTCCTCACCGGCGACACAGGTTTCGCCGTGCCAGACCGGGCGTGGCGCCCATCCTAACACTTCGGAAGAGCGGAGCAATGGAAGGCCGCAGTTGCCAAGTCGGCCGAAAACAGACAGGATGCAGCCATGCGTATCGGCCTGGTCACCGACACCCATATCCCGAGCACAATTCAGCACTTGTGGGACGAGGTCAGAGATGTCTTTACCGGGGTGGACCTGATTTTACACGGCGGCGACATTGTGACACCCCGGGTGCTGGACTGGCTCGAACAGATCGCTCCGACCCTGGCGGCCGAGGGCAACAACGACGGCGGCTGGCACGACCCCCGCATGCAGCCCGTCCACTGGCTCGACCTGGAGGGCTGGCGGCTGGTCATGCTCCACGACATGGAACCCGAGGAACGCCCGATTGCGCGCCTGCAAGAGGTCTACCTCAAGGGCCAGCAGGCCGACATCATGATTACCGGCCACACCCACTATGAGCGTCTGGACTACCGGGACGGGGTGCTGCAAATCAACACCGGCAGCGCCACCCATCCGCACCTGTGGTCCACCCGGCTGGGGACGGTCGGCCTGCTCGACCTGGCGCCGGGCAAGATCACGGCCCGGATTGTCAGTCTCGGCGACAGCCCCGAGCTGCCCAACCCCGGCCAGGAGCTGTTTTTCGACCTGGAGACGCATCAGGCCCAGCAGGCTGCGGCGTCAGCTTCGTCCACACCGCCGGATTAGCAACGGGCGAGCCGGGCAGCTTCCCGGATCAAGAACGAAAAAATCGCTCAGCCGCGTCAAGACAGAAGCGTCGCGGCCAGCGCCTCCAATTCGGCCAGCGCCTCGTCCCCCTCGGTCTGGGTCAGCCAGATCGTCACCTGATCGGCTCCGGCCCGTTCCAGGCCGGCCAGTTCCTCAGCCGTCCGAAATTCTCCCGGCATGCCAAAGGCCACGATGGTCAGCGTCTGCGGATCGCGCCCGGCCTGCTCGGCCAAGGTATTCAGCGCCGCCCGGCCCGCCGCAATCTCCTCGACCGTGACCCGAGCCGGAATCCAGCCATCGCCCCAGTCGACGATACGCTGGAAGACCCTGGCGTTCATGCTGCCCAACAGCACCGGCGGATGGGGTTTGCGGGCCGGTTTGGGAAAGGAGCGCAGCGCTGGAAACCGGTAGTAGCGCCCCGCATAGCTGGACTCCTGGCGTGTCCACAGTTGCTGCATGGCCCGGACCGCATCTGCGGTCTGCGTCCAGCGCCGTGGAAAGTCGGCGCCCATGACCTCGGCCTCTTCCCGCAGCCAGCCGGCTCCAATACCGAACACAAATCGCCCGCCGCAACACGCGTCGAGCGTCGCCACCCGCTTGGCCAGCAGCAGCGGGTTGTGCTCCGGCACCAGGCAAATGCCGGTTCCCAACTCAATCCGGTGGGTGACGGCCGAGGCCCGCGCCAGCGCCACAAACGGGTCCAGAATACGGTCGTAGGAATCGGGCCGGCCAGCAAAGGTCTGGGCCAGCAGCCGGGCGTAGTGGGCATCGCGTTCTTTGCCTCCGGCCGAGCTGGGATAGCGCGAGCGATAGTGGACCGGCATGACCGTATGTTCCGGTACCCAGAACGAGGCAAAGCCCAGCGCCTCGGCCCGTTGGGCAAGAATCGCCGGGTCGGTCGAGTACTCGGTCGCAAAAACAAAAACGCCGATTTTCATCCGGCTTAATGCGTGTGCGGCAGCGGCGTAGTGCCGGTCTCGCCACCAAAGCGCGGCAGTTCGTCACCGAGCGCGATCCACTCAACCCGATCCGAAAAGTAATAGTGTCCCTGTGGCTCACGGTCGATCTTGTCCTGCAAATTGGCCAGGACGATATCAATCACCTCCGGGTGATGGGTCGATATGCAGAACATGGTGCTGCCACACTCCCGGCAGAAGGAGCGGCGGCCATGGTCTGAAGAGTGGTAGACGGTCAACTGGTCTTCGCCGTTCACAAAACGGAACTGCGTATCCTTGACCGCAGTCCAGGTCACATAGCCCGCCCCATGAATGCGCCGGCACATTGAGCAGTGGCAGTGCCCGCAGAACAGCGTCGGCAGACGGACCTCAAACCTGACCGCGCCACAGAAACACGATCCTCGGACCGGCCTTGTCTCTCCATTGGTTTCGCTCATGATTTTCTCCTCGGCTCACAACGGTTTCGCCGTCCCTGTATAGCCGAGATGCCAAGCCGGCGGCAAGCCGCGCACCGTATACGCGAGTCGCCTGATCGGCTATACACAGGAAAAGCGCCAGCAGTGAGGACAGTGCCCATGAGCGTGACGTTTCGACAGTTGACCACCAGCTTCGGAGCCGAGGTGTCGGGGGTTGATATTGCGGCCGGGGTCAGCGATGCAGACATCAGCCGCATCGTCACCCTGTTCAACGAATACTCGGTTCTGGTGTTTCGCGGCCAGCCGATGACGGACGCCCAGCAGATCCGGTTCAGCCAGCGCTTTGCCGAGCTGGGGGATTTTCCTGGGCTCGAAAAGACGGTTGTGCAGAATCCCGGAGCTGGCACGCCCATCGCCGTGCTGTCCAATCTCGACGAACACGGCGTCATCATCCCCCCGGACGATGAGCGCATGGTCTTCAACTCCGGCAACGAGATGTGGCACACCGACAGCTCCTTCAAGCGCGTGCCCGCCACCGCCTCCATGCTGTCCGGCCGGGACGTGCCACCCAGCGGCGGCGATACCCAGTTTGCCAGCCAGCGGGCTGCCTATGTGGACCTGGACGAGGAGCTGAAACGGCGGCTTGAAGCCTATGTGGCGATCCACGACTTCGCCTATTCGCGCAGCCTGATTGACCCCGGCGTGATGACCGAGGAGCAAAAGCGCGAGACCCCGCCGGTTCCCCAAGCCGTCGTCCGCGCCAACCCGGTCAACGGCCGCAAGAACCTCTACACCGGAGCCCACGCCTCACACATTCGCGGCCTGCCGCTCGAAGAAGGCCGGGCGCTGATCGGGCGGCTGACCCGATTCTCGGTTCAGACTGCCTACACCCACACCCACCAATGGCAGCCCCAGGACTTTGTGATCTGGGACAACCGCTGCTGTCTGCACCGCGGCCGGCCGTGGAACAAAACCACCTATGCTCGGGTCATGCACCGCACGACCGTGATGGGCGTCGGCCCAACCGCTGAATAGGGACAAGACTGTATTAAACGCAGCTTTTAATGTGGGGCTGTTAAACTGCTATCTTGAAGGGACGGCTGACGGGCGAGACCATCAGAGGGCTAAGGGCCATGAGAGCGCGCTTCGACTCGGATAAGCATCAGCGCCGTTTCAATCCGTCTGCGCAGCTATAGTTATTCGCAGTCCGGAGCGCCCTTCATTGCCGCTTATAGGGGCAAACGTAAAATTTTCTTCGGAGAAATCGTAAATTAAAAATTGCAACCTGAGATATTGCAGAGACATGTCCAACTGGGCGGAGGATTATTGTGGCTCTGACAAGCATAGATTTGGAACATTTTACTGCGTTTTCCAGCCTGTCGCTGGCGCAAATAGCACGGGGAAAACTCACCTCATGAAGGTTTGTTATGCCGCATGCGACATTTCTAACACAGGTGCTTCGTTCGCGGAGAAACTGGCTCGGGTGTTTCTTCCCTCAGGTGGAGCCTTGGGACGACTGGTCAAACGTCAAAAGGTGAGTACGACGGGAAGGATAACGGTACGCCAGGCCCACCTGCGACCCCTACGTCTCTCGTTTTCAAACCATACAAAGGCGCCGGCGTCAGCCAGAAGTACGGGCACTAAGTTATGGTCTCTATATCCCGGTGAAGGAAATGCTTTCTAACGCGCCCGGGTTCTTGTCCCTTTATGCGGAGCGCGAAATCCACTTTGAAGAGGTTTACGCCGATATCCTCCACCGGGCCTATCGTCCGTTACTACGTGGTCCTATGGACAGTCTTCGCAGGCGTTTGCTCACTAAGCTGCAAAAGGCCATAGACGGAAAAGTTACGGTCAACAATGATGAATTTTTCCTGCGGAATAAACAGGGCAACCTCGAATTCACTCTGCTCGCCGAAGGAATGCGCAAACTCGGATTATTGTGGCTTTTAATACAGAACGGCACTTTGCAGAACGGCTCTGTCCTGTTCTGGGATGAGCCTGAGACTAATCTGAACCCGAAGCTGTTCGGCATCTTGATAGACATTCTGCTGGAATTGCAGCGCGGCTGTGTACAGATATTCCTGGCAACTCACGATTATTTCATCCTCAAAGAACTTGATCTTCAAAAGAAAAGCGGCGACAAAGGAGACAAGCGGAATCGCCTGCAACACGACGGACAGCTATCTTGATATCCATCCGAACGTGATTGCGGAAACGTTCACGGACCTGTACGACCGGGAAATTGAACGTAGCCTGAAAGGTTCCACGGAATGACGGTTCTCGAGGAAGGCGATCTGCAAATTACCATCAATGACGCGATCGAGGCGCGAAAGTTCGATGACGAGGCCAGCCACGGACTGAGCCACTGCATGAAGGCGGTGGATTTCGTTGTCGAGCTTCCCGACCGTTACCTGTTTATCGAAGTTAAGGACCCCCAAGACCCTCAGGCTCCCCCGGAGGCCAGTCATGAGTTTATTCAGCAATTCCAAACAGGAAAGCTTTACGAAGATCTCAAATACAAGTATCGGGACTCCTTTCTCTACGAGTGGGCGGCAGGACGAGCCGACAAAAAACCCATTGATTACTTGGTGCTGGTTGCTTTGGACGCTCTGGACAGGTCACATTTGCTGAGAGGACAAGAGGAGTTGCAACGCAAGCTGCCTTTGCGGGGACCAGGATCACGTCCGTGGACTCGTCCGATTGTCAGAGGCTGCGGCGTATTCAATATCGCCTCATGGAACCTATACTTCCCCGAGTATCCCGTGAAGCGTCTGAGCCGCGACGGGTCATAGACAGTAAACACAACAAACGTACCTGACAGCGCGTAAGCCTTTGAATATGTTTTTCAATTGATGGAGAATTGACGACAAGAACCGCCTTCCGGCCAGCGCAGGCCGATGCTGACCGACTTGGTGCTCGGTCGGCCCGACAAGGCGCCACATGTCTTGTCAGCGGCGTGAAAATTGTGGTGCCGACTGCTTGCCTTTCTGACGGGGTATGTTTTATTCCCCTGTGGCACCACCGAAGGAGGGAAACCATGGACCAGAGCGTTAAAATCAAGATGCGACCGCTGACCCCCGAAGCCTTTGAGCCCTACGGCAAGCTGCTCCAGAGCAAAAAGCTGATCTACCCCGAGACCGAGGAGGGGAAGGTGGCCATGGAGCTGCTGCGCCTCAAGCACCGGGCCAACGCCAACCGGATGGACCAGATGGCCATCCACTTCAGCTATAACCAGACCTTTATTCCGGTCCAGGGCTCGATGGTGCTCGTCGTTGCCCCGCCGCCGAGCAACCGCGAGGCCGGGCCCGAAGGCTATGAGCTGGACTACGATAAAATCGCCGCCTTCGTGGTTGATCCCGGCCAGGCCGCGTTCATCTATAAGGGCACCTGGCACAACGCCCTGACCCTCGGCTCGGAGTGTCAGTTCATCAATGTCACTCGCAAGGACACGGGTGAGGGCACCAGCCCGGGCGAGGAACTCGAAGGCAAGATTGAGAAGATCACCGCAATTCGGCCCTACGTCGAAAACATCAATATGAGCAAACGTGACGGCAAGGTGATTGAGCTGGAGGTCTGAGCGGGCAGACGAAACCCAGCTCATTCGGGCTTAGCTCAGGCGGTAAAAAACGCCAGCCCGGTCCAGCACAGAGCAGCAAGACCGGCGGCGACCGAGGCCTGCGGGATCTGGGTCTTGACGTGGTCCATCAGGTCGCAGCCGGTACACATGGCGCTTAACACCGTCGTGTCCGAGATCGGCGAGCACTGGTCGCCATACACGCTGCCGTCCATCACCGCAGCGAAACACAGGGTCATGAACAGCTCGGGGTGGGCCAGCCCGTGCGCCCCGGCAATCGCCCAGGCGAGCGGCATGGCGAGCGGAAAGGCCACGGCATAGGTTCCCCAGCTCGTCCCGGTCGAAAAGGCGATAATCATGGTCAGGAGCTGAAGCAGGACCGGCAGGAGGAAGTAGGGAATGCTCTGGCCGAGCTGATCGACCAGAAAGACCGCACCGCCGGTCTGGGTGTTGATGCCGCCGATGGTAATCGCCAGCAGCAGGATGACGGAGCCGAGCACGACCCCCCGGATGCCGTCGTGAAACCCGGCCATGAGTTCTTTAAGCGCCATGCCCTTGGCCAGGGCGATGCCCACCGCCAGCAGCAGCGCCGCTCCAAACGCCCAGTGTACGTTAGGCGAGCCGCTGACCACAAAGGTGCCGACGGCAATCCCGATCAGCGCCGCCAGCGGCAGAAAGAACTCCAACACGTGCGGGCGGTAGCCGTCGGGCACATGGCTGGCCTGCAATTCCCTGGCGCTCAGCGGTTCGGCGCCGTCCGCATCGAGCTGGCCGGTGGCACGCGAGCGCTGCATGGCCGCAGCCAGTCGTTTGCCGAGGAAAAGGGGCTTTTCGATACCCAGCAGAAAGGTGCTGAGGACGGCGAAAATGGCGTAGAAACAGAACGGTACGCTCTGAAAGAAAAAACTGATGCGGTCGGCTTCAGTGGCCAGAAACCCGACGCCGGAGACAAAGATAAACGCCTGCACATAGCCCGGCCAGGCGTTGAAGGCCAGCTGTGAGGCGATGGGTGAGGCGGTCGAGTCAACAATATAGGCCAGCTCTTCGTGGCTCACGTTTTCCCGGTCGGCAATCGGCTTGACGGTCGTGCCGACCACCACCGTGCTCATCGTCCCGCCCTGAAAGAAGACCACACCCAGCATCCAGGCCACCAGCTTGGCGGTCTTCGGGCCGCGCACGAAGCGGGCGGTCATGAACTCGGCAAATGCCTGGGCTGCGCCGGTACGCGACCAGACGCCCATCAGCCCGCCGAGCAGCCACAGATAGAGCACCAGAATGCCAGCCGCGTTAGTCGTGGCCAGGGCGGGCACCAGCACCTGGCCGGTCAAGTCGTACTGGCCCAGCACCAGCGCGCCGGACACAATCCCGCCCAGCAGCGCCGTGACCGGTTCCCGGGTGACCCAGCACAAGAGTACGGCGACGACTGCCGGCAGCAATGACCAGGAGCCCCAGTGGTACTGGGCGATGAGTTGGTAGTGGACGGTCGTGGCCTGTCCGTCACGTATCTCGGTGGCCGAAACAAACTCCTCGGTGACCGACGGCGCATCGTTCGAGCCGTCAAGCCGCGCCGGGTTGAGTTCGGCCTGCTCAAGCGGAACCGGCTCAAAATAGCTCGGCTCGTCTCGGGCGATGTAATACAGGCGGCCGTCGCTGTCGGTGTGGGCGTCCAGGGTGGTCTGGCTCACCGTCCAGGTCGGTGCGACCGTCGCTCCGACGATCCAGGAGACAAGCAGGGCGACGGCAAAGAAAACGAAGTTCAAGCGAGACAGGCTCATGTGTTTCTCC
>JAGWBB010000113.1:15631-21925 GCA_021296095.1 Desulfurellaceae bacterium
ACTTTCATTACCTCGACTGGGGAACGGCGGGCAAACCGCCCTTCGTCCTGCTCCACGGCGGGGCTCAGACGGCCCACTCGTGGGATGATTTCGCGCCGGTCGTGCGCACCGACTACCACGTGTATGCACTCGACCAGCGCGGTCATGGCGACTCGGGCTGGGCTGCCGACGGGGATTACACCCGCCACACCCAGGCTGATGATGTGGCCGCCTTTGTCGCCGACCGTGGCCTCGCGCCCCATCTGCTGGCCGGCCTGTCCATGGGCGGCATCAACGCCATTAGCTACACGGCGCGTTATCCCGAACGGGTGCGGGCGCTGGTCGTCGTCGATGTCGGCCCCGAAATCGAACACAAGGGCCAGGAGAATATCCAGGGCTTTGTCGGCATCGACGCCCTGGATTCGTTTGAGGCCTTTGTGGAACGCGCCCACAGGTTCAACCCCCGTCGCTCGCTCGATAACCTGCGCCAGCGCCTGTCGCATAATCTCAAACCGCTGCCCAATCAGACCCGCCGGGGTTCCGGCAGCCTGCGGTCGAGCCTCAAGCCCGAAGAGCTGTGGCAGGACGTGGGCACGATTCGCTGCCCGACGCTCATCGTACGGGGCGGAGAAAGCGATATTCTGTCTCCGGCGGCGGCGACCCGACTCCAGGCCGCCATTCCCGACAGCCGGCTGTCGGTCGTGCCCGGCGCCGGGCATTCGGTGATGGGGGACAACCCGGACGGCTTTGCGGCCGCAGTCCAAGCCTTCCTGCAAACTCTAGGCTAAAACACCATTTCCATCTGCGCGATCAGATTATCGCGGTCGCGCAGAAAGCCGATGCCGTTAAACTGTCCGTCCAGATAATTGTACTGCAGGGTCAGCCGGAACGGGTCGCGGGTCAGGGTCACCCCCGGCTGCACCAGCCACGAGCCCTGCCAGTCGTAGAAAAACACCAGCTGGGGGGCAATCACGCCGGACCGGAATGAGGTCGAGACGCTGAACGTATTGACGAACTGATGCTGGTCAATCTCGACCAGGGCGTCGTGGTTGGGGTCACGAACACCGACCGCATAGTGACCAAAGCCGTACGGCCGCACATCCTTGAGCGGCGTGTTATCAAAATCGACAATATGGGTGGCAAAAAACTGGCCGCTGAAGATAAACGACTGCTGGGGGTTCAGGGACCGGATGTAGCGGTTCACATCCAGACCCAAGGCCCAGCGTATAACGTGCGAGCGGTCAATATCGCTCTTATAGCTCAACAGCCTGGAGCCGTCTGGATCCACGCCGACCTGACGGAAGCCCGGCGTCAGTTCGTCCTCCAGGACCGGTCCGAAGATTGCGGTCGGCCCGGAGTTCTTGGTGAAGTACTCGCGCCAGAAGACCGCCACCTCGCTGCGGACAATCGCGTCGAGGCGCGGCAGGCTGAACGAGGCGGTGGCGCCGCTGATGGCAATCTTTGGAAAACGGACGTTGGCCTGGAAGTTATCGACCAGAAAGCGGGCCGCCTCGCCCGCCTCAACCGCAGCCTTGTAGTGCGCCAGGGAGACCGGCCTGCCGGCGGGCGTGACGACCTGGACCATGGGCGCGTCGAGAAAGGTGTAGTAGTGGGCCGCCGACAGGGTCAGGTCGCCGACCCGGCCGGAGACCCGGAAGCCGCCCCGCGAGTCGGTGATATTCCGGGCCGGGTTTTTGACATAGCCACGGATGCCGGGCGGGTTGGGCACCGACCACGGCGAGCCGGCCGGGGTCGGCACCGAGATGGCGTCGTCAAGCACCCCAAAGGCTTCGAGGTTCAACTCGGAAAAGGGGCCGACATCCTCCAGGCTGTACACGATGCGGGCCATGTCCAGGGGCACGCGCCGGTCGTCGAGGGAAACCAGAAAACCGCCAAAGCTGGCGTCGAGCGGGTTGATCTGGTCCAGCAGGCGAAAGGCGTCCGTCTCACCCCAGGACAGGTTTTGACGGCCGATGCGGATAAACAGCGTCTCCCACGACAGATCGACGTAAGCCTCAAACAGCCGATGCCGGTTGCGCAGAGCGCGTCGGGTGTCTGAACGTGTGCAGCCGGCAACAGTGCGCGGTTTGCTGCGCGTCTGCTTGGTGACCGTTCCACAGTCGGCCTGGACCGGGTAGCGTTCGCTGAACACGTCCGGCCCGTAGTCCCAGACCCCGTCGTACTCCCCGCGATAGGTCATGAAATAACTCAGGTCTTCGAGTTCCAAGACCCGGAAGGGAGCAAAGATGGGGGCCAGGATATTGAGATTGCCCTCGTACTCGTTGTTGACCAGATCGATCAGATCGTGGCGCAGCTCCATTTGGACAAAGGTCCGGCTCTGCAACATGTTGAACGAATTGTAGGGGGTTTGCAGACGGCTGAAATCGGCCGCGTCCTCGACCGCCATGGCCATCCGGTTATACACCCGGCCGTTCACCCGCAGGGTCTGGGCTTCGTCAATGAAACGCGCCCAGGCGCTGCCCTGAAACAACACGATCAGGATGAGGACAAGAGAGGGGAGGTATTGCATAGAAACCTGGAGCAGCAGTGTATCACACGGCGAATCAGCAGATTGCTGGTCTTTTTTACTTGCCGCGACGGATCATCTCTTTGACCGTGAACCGCCTGGCCTTGACCGGCTTGTTGATCAGCACTTTGCCGGTCCACAGGCTGGCCACATCGTTCTGGTAATCCACACACAGATTACCCAGATGCACAGAGATACCCGGCACGTCGATATTGTCAGGATGAAACGCCGAATAGCCCAAGAGGTGGAACAAGGTCCGCCAGTGCTGGCCCTCGCGGTCATAGATGATGGAGTAGAAGACGGCGTACAGCTGGCGGTCAATGTACAGACGCCGCTTGCCGTACGGGTGGTTGGGGTCTGAGGGGGTCGCCTCGACCACATGCACCCGTCGCAGTTCCCACGGGATCTGGGGGTACCAGTTGCCCTTGCCACCAAAGTCCTCGGGCGCCCGGCCCTTGACAATGCCCGGGATCAGCACGACCTGCTCGCCAAGATAGTTCCAGCTGTGATCGCGGATATAGCCCTGAAAACCGGCGTGGTCTTCGATCAGAAAGTTCAGGCCGAACGAGGTTTCGAGCACGTTGGAGGCGATGCTCCGGGTCCGGCGGCTCTGGGGGTCGTAGGCCCACACCTTGCGCTCGGTGCTGTCGTCATCGTAGTGGAAGGACAGACTCTGGGCGCCTTCAAGATCCTGCGGCTGGAGCACCACCGAGTGCTCGCGCCACCAGGTGCCTTCCTTTTGCCATTTTTCCACGTTGTCGGCCGGGTCGAGCCGGTGCATGCCGTACAGACGGGCATAGTCGGTATCGACGCTGCGCTCGACACGGCCCGAGCTGTTGATTGAGCGCAACACGCCCTGGGTCTGGAGGCTGTCGCCCATATACCGGTAGCGATAATTCCAGGCTGCCTTGACCCCGGCCTGCGGGTCGGACACGTCCAGAATCGGGAAGGGTTGGCCGGCCGTATAGTTCTCAAGCCTGCCGTCCGCGCCGAGCTGGACCTGACCGACGTTGTCCGCCGAGGCGGCCACATAGCCGGCAAACAGGGGCGTGTCGGTGGTTTCCTGGACGCGAATCTCAAAGTCACCGGCCTGCACCACCCGCAAGATCTCGGGCGGCAGAACCGTTTCGGCGACCTGGGCGTTGTCCTGGGTGATCGTCATGCCCGGCGTGATCCCCTCGACCTGGGGCGTGACCTCGCGGTAGGGATAAAAAATGTCCCGCAGCTCGGCCGGAATATCCGCCTGCTGGGCGTGGCTGCCGACAGCGGCAAAGGCCAGGCTGCACACCGCGACAAGACTCATCAGGGACCGAGCCCGTGTGGACCGCATGATCGTTTCCTCCTTGGATCACTGGTCTTCTTTGGCCCTCACTTGCCGCGGCGGACCATTTCCTTGACCGTGAAACGTCTCGGCTTGATCGGTTGGTTGACCAGAAACTCATCGGCCGACCAGACTGCGGCCGAGTTGCTCTTATAGTCCACCCAGCTGTTACCCAAATGCAGCGGAGCGCCCGCAGCGTGCTGGTTGTCGGGGTCGAACTCGGGACGGCCGAACGAGTGGAACAGGGTCCGCCAGTGCTGGCCCTGCCGGTCGTAGACAAAGGCGAGCAGAATGGAAAAGGTCTGCCGATCAAAATAGAAGCGCCGTTTGCCGTAAGGATGGCCCGCATCCTTGGGCGTGGCGTCGACGATGACGATCCGGCGCAACTCCCAGGCGCCCTGCGGATACCAGCCGTTTTTGTCGGCATAGTCGGGCGGCGTACCCTCCAGAAAGCCGGGCACCAGGGCGACCCGCTCGCCGACCAAGGCCCAGTCATGATCCCGGATATAGCCGTTGAAACCCGAGTGGTCCTCAACCAGAAAGTTCAGGCCAAAAGAGGTCTCGTACAGGTTGACGACCACACTCCGCGTCCGGCGGCTCTGGGGATCGTACACCCAGCCCTTCTGGTCGGCCGTGTCGTCCGCGTAGTGCAGGCTGAGGCGCTGGGCTCCTTCGAGATCCTGGGGTGACAGGACGATGGAGTGCTCCCGGTACCAGGTGCCCTCTTTCTCCCACTCCGGCACATTGTCTTCGGCCTTGAGGCGGTGCATGCCGTAGCGCCGAACGTACAAGGTATCCACCCCGCGCTCGGTATTCCCGGAGTTGTTGATTGAGCGCAGCATACCCTGGGTCAGGACGGTGTCACCGAGATAGCGATAGCGGAAGTTCCAGGCCGCCTTCACACCGGCCTGCGGATCAGCCGGATCGAGCACGGGAAAGGGCAGACCGGCGACATAGCCGCTGAGCTGACCGTCGGCCCCGAGCTGGACGCTTCCGGCGTGCTGCACCGAGGCCTGGATGTAGTCTTCCAAGGCCGGAAAGTCGGTCGTGTCCTGGACGGTGATGGAAAAGTCTCCAGCCTGGACGATCCGAACGATTTCCGGCGCTAAGACCTTTTCGGCCAGCCCGACATTGTCCTGGTTGATCGTCATGCCCGGGCTGATGCCCTCGGCTTGGGGCTTGCCCTCTCGATAGGGATGAAAGCCGGCCAGGGCATCAGACGTGCCGTTCTGGGCTTCCGCACCTGTTCCGGCCAGGAGAAACAGCCCCATGGTCATCACGGCGATCCACGCTTTTGTCGCTCGCACTCTGATCTCCTCCTTCAAGCTGAGTGAACGTTCAGTTTGTCTTAACGAAATGGAGGCCGCTCCGCAAGGGATGGGGCGCATTGACGGGCGCCGGGCCTATTAGCTCTGGGGGGCGGCTCGAATCGGGATAGCCAGAGGTCGAACCGGGGTGCCGGTTGCCCCGCGGAGCTTGATCGGCGCAGCAATAAAGGCAAATTCGTTCACCCCGTCTCGGGCCAGCTCTTCTAACCACAGGATCTCCAGCAGACACACCCCGCGTTCGGCAAACAGATAGGTATGGACGCTGTCTTCCGACATGGGGAACTTTTCGACTCCCATGTTATCCGCGCCAATCAGGATTGCGCCGTTATCAACCAGCCAGCCGGCGCTTTCGCGGGTGATGCCCGGCTCATTGGGCACAAACTTTTCGGGATCGGGCCAGACCCGTATCCGACCGGTCCGAATCAGAACCACGTCGCCCGCCTGCAGGGCGATGCCCTGCCTGGTCATGGCTCGTTGCAGATCGTCCGAGGAGATCTCGTACGAGTCGGGTAGGATGTCGAGCCCCTTCTCGGCGGCCACGTCGATCAGGATGCCGCGGGCGATGATGGGCGGAATTTTATCCGCCCCGGCCTTTGTCCAGCCCTTATCGCTGAGGTGGGTGGCGTTGTCGTAGCCGTTGAAAATCTTGTCCCCATAGCCCAGGTGGTTGAGCGTATCCAGATGGGTGCCGGTATGGGTGGACATGATGATCGCGTCGTCGTACAGCGCCAGCTGGTCCGGGCTGCCGGCCGGGGACAGGCCCTCGACTTTGACCCCGTTGGGCGTATGGGTCATCCACATATGGAAGGGCGGGTCGCCCATGCCGAGGTCGGCCAGGCCCGGCATACCGACAAAATTGTCGACGCTCAGGTCATAGATTTTGCCGCTGTTGATGCGTTGCAGAACGGCCAGACTGGTGGCGGCGCTGAGCATATTGAGGACGCCGATCTCGTCGTCCGGTCCATAGGGGCTTTGGGCGACCTCGGCGGCCTGGCTCGGCGGCAGGCTCGACATGCACAGGGCGAATCCGACAGCAGCACAAACTGTGCTCAGTGCGTGAGTTTTCATCATGTCCCCTCCTTCTGATTCCTTCTGATCCCGGGATGGCACCATCTTCCCACGCCCGCGCTCAGGCTGTC
>JAGWBB010000114.1:0-643 GCA_021296095.1 Desulfurellaceae bacterium
CGGGCGCCCGTCTCCCGAGCCATCTGAATGCCGGCCGTTCCGACCCCGCTCGCTCCGGCGTGGATCAGAATGGTCTCGCCGGCTCTGAGGCCACCCAGGGTAAAAATCGTTTCCTGGGCAGTGAAGTAGACCTCGGGCACGGCTGCGGCTTGGCTGAAGCTCCAGCCGTCCGGGATCGGCATGGCCATCCGCGCGTCAATCACGGCCTTCTCGGCATAGCCGCCGCTGCCAACCAGACCGAAGACACGGTCGCCCGGCCCAAAGCCCTGAACCGCGGAGCCGACCGCCTCGACCTCACCGGCCAGCTCCAGCCCCAGGATGTCCGATTCACCGGGGGGCGGCGGATAGGCGCCGATGCGCTGCATGGTGTCGGCACGGTTGAGGGCAGAGGCGCGAACCCGAACGAGCAGCTGGTGTGGGTTCGGCACCGGGTCGGGCACCTCGCCGAGTCCCAAAACCTCCGGTCCACCGGGTTTGGCAAACGTAATGGCTTTCATGGGCGGCCCTACCTTCCCTTGAAGCTCGGCTTGCGTTTTTCCACAAAGGCCGTCACCCCCTCGGCAAAATCGGGCGACTGGGCCGAGATGGTAATGGAGCGCGCTTCGCTGTGCAGCTGTTCCTGAAAAGAGCTGCCAAAGCTCTG
>JAGWBB010000114.1:650-7773 GCA_021296095.1 Desulfurellaceae bacterium
CCCTGAGCCAGCTCATCGGCCAGACGCTTGGCTTCTTCCAGCACCTTTTCGGGAGGCACGACTGCGGTGGCCAAGCCCAGATCGAGCGCCTCCTGGGCCGACACCGGGGTGTTGCGCATGAACAGCTCTGTCGCCTGTCCCATGCCGACGAAGCGGGGTAGAAAGAAAGTGGAGCTGGAGTCCGGGCTGGCTCCAATACCGAGAAAGGCGGTCACCAGACTGGCCTTGTCAGACATGATCCGAAAATCGCAGGCCAGGGCCAAGCCCAGTCCTCCGCCTGCGGCCACACCGTTCAGGGCGGCAATCACCGGCTTCTGAATCTCACGGACCAGGCTGATTGCCGCGTGCAGCATGGGCATCATCTTCTCGAAGCTGGGGCCGATCGTGTGGGTTTTCAGCTCGCTGACAAAAAACTTGATGTCCCCGCCACCGCTGAAGGCCCGGCCGTTGCCGGTCAGGATGGCCGCCCGGACGTCGCTATCATCGGCGCACTCCTGGAGGCGTTGACGCAAGCCGACCGACAGCTCGGTGTTCATGACGTTGAACTGGTCGGGGCGGTTGAGGGTAATCGTGGCCACCTGGCCTTGGCGTTCCAACAGGACGGCGTCTCCCATCGTGTTCTCCTTTTGCGCGTCGGCGTCCCGCTTGACTGGCCGGACAGGATCACCGAACATGTTCTGGCTCTGATCCCATATAGAATTCTGGTTGCTAGCGAAAGAGAGGAGCCGCGTATGCCGGTCAAACAAACCACCCCGCCTCAAGCCTACCAGACGCTCAGCAGTGATCCGTCGGTCATCTATCTGGACGTGCGGACCGATGAGGAATTTACCGCCGGCCATCCCGAGGGCGCGATCAATATTCCGGTCATCTTTTTTGATATGGCGACCCGCCAGCCGAGTCCGAACCCGCATTTTCAGGCGGTTGTCGAGGCCAATATCGCCAAAGGGGTGACGGTCATTGTCGGCTGTCAGGCCGGCGGACGTTCCCAGCGCGCTGCCGAGATCATGCAGCAGGCTGGCTACAGCGATGTGACCAATATGCAGGGTGGATTCGGGGGTGGGCAGACCCCGACCGGGCAGGTGATAGCGGGCTGGCGCGACGTTGGGCTGCCGATCAGTGCCGATAACGGCGACGGGGTCAGTTATGCCTCGCTGGCCGCCAAAGCCGGACTGGCGTCGTAAAGCTAAACCCGGCCCGTGCGTCTTTTACGTCCTTACTTGAAAGAGACCTCTTGACGCTGTCCCCGGGCTTTGTTGGTGATGACCAATTTGTCCTGGTCTGTGGCCTGTAACTGGGCGTTCGCGTTCAACAGCTCAATGCCGTGCACCGTCCCATCCGGGGCGAGGTCGATATTTAACTCGTCGCTGATGTGCAGCGTCTCGACCTGGGCGGTCCTCTCGTGCAGCTGTTAGGTACGCGATGTTGTAGCGTGGGTCATAGGTCAGTTTCATACCGTCCTTTGCTCCGCTACTCGGCCAGACAGTCCTTGATCGCCCGGTCAATAAAATCGGTGTCAACCGGGTTGATCCCAGCCCCGCAGAAGTGACCCCAGATGGACGGCACGGTTTTGAGGATGGCGTTCGGCATGCACTCCACCTCTGCCGCGCTGTCCTCGGGCGGAAAATACAAGTCGGTCTGGCCCGGCATGACGACCGCCCGGGCGGTGATTGAAGCCAGCGCCTGTTTATGATCGCCGCCGAAGCCGGGCGTCTCCCCGACATTGTGTGTCTGCCAGGTCTTGGCCTGAGATAACAAATCGTTGGCGTCGCACTGCAAAAAGAAGGTCTCCCAGAAGCGGACCAGAAAATCCTCGACGCTGGGATGTCCGATCTGTCTATTCAACTCCTGGCGATACCAGGCCTGGGAGAAGCCCCAGCCGGCGTACACCCGGGCCATGGCGCGCAGCCCGCGATCCGGCGCGGTGTCATATTCGCCGCCGTTCCAGGCCGCGTCGGCCTTGAGGGCCGAGGTGAAGCCCTCGATAAAAACGTGGGTATGGGGCGTGGTCCGTGCCGCGCCGCACAGCGGCACAATCCGTTCCACCATGTCCGGGTGGCTCACCGCCCACTGGAAGGTCTGCTGGGCGCCCATTGAGAAGCCGGCGACCAGGGCCAGCTTTTCGATACCCAGCTGGTCGCGGACCAGCCGGTATTGGGCGGCGACGTTGTCCCGGATGCTGATGGCCGGAAAGTGCGGGCCGTTCAGCGGCGCGGGCATGGTGCTGGGCGACGAGGACAGCCCGTTGGCGAACATATTGACCGTAATAATGCAGTAGCGGGTCGGGTCCAGACAGCGATCCGGCTGGATGAGAAACTCGTAGCCGGTGTGGTTGCCGCTGTACCAGGACGGGACCAGGATGGCGTTGCTCTTCTGGGCGTTCAGCTCGCCGTAGGTCTTGTAGGCCAGCTTGGCATCGGGCAGGATCCGACCGCACTCCAAGCGAAAATGTCCGAGTGAAAAGAGATTATAGTCCGGCATGTTTGCCTCCTACGAACTGTTCTTGGTTGTGCGGCTCGCCGCCAACGAATGTATTGTCCTGGACCTTGCTTCACCGTATTTTCTGACGTACCCGTCTCAGCCTGCCGAAGGACTAATCCGTAGCGATATCCATCCAGCAATGCTGTCAGTTCAAACCAGAGACATGTTGTATTCTGCGAGAGGAAAACTGATTCTCTTCTTGATGTGGTTCCGATGCCTCGCGATTGCTTCCAGACGTTTATAGACGGGTGCGTCGAAGTATTGTTCATGGCACCGAGTGCACATCCAGGCTGGAGCATTGTCCACATAGGTCGTTCGGCCTTTGAAGTGAAACCTGGCTCGGACGAGTCCATACTCCACTTTTCCGTCGCAGAATTCACACGGGTCTCGGTCTGTCACGATTGTTCCTCTGCATATCCTAAGGCCCGCAAGTACGCCTCGACCGCCGCCCGCAGCCCCATGTCCAGGGCGTCACAAATCAGGGCATGGCCGATCGACACTTCGAGCAGGCCGGGTATATGTCGCGCAAAATACGGCAGATTATTCAGATCCAGATCGTGCCCGGCGTTCAGCCCCAGCCGGGCCGCCCGGGCCGTCAGGGCGGCCTGACGGTAGGGAGCAAAGACGCGGTCGCGTTGCGGAGTCCCGAACAGCCGGGCGTAGCCTTCGGTGTACAGCTCAATCCGGTCCGCGCCGAGGTCTTTGGCCCGTTGGACCTGCTCGGTATCGGGGTCGAGAAACAGGCTGGTCCGAATGCCCTCCTCGGTCAGCCGTTTCAGAATAGCGCCCAACCAGCGTGTGTCGCCGTGCAGCTTCCAGCCCTGGTCCGAGGTCAAGACCTCGGGATCGTCCGGCACCAGGGTACACTGGGTCGGCCGCACCGCAGTCACCAGTTTCAGCAACTCGGGCGACGGGTAGCCCTCGATATTGAACTCGACCGTCTGTCCGGCCAGCAGCGCCCGCAGGTCGTGCACGTCCTGGTACCGGATATGACGACCGTCCGGGCGCGGATGCACGGTGATGCCGTGACAGCCGGCCTCGATACACGTTTGGGCGGTCTGGACGACGTTTGGGCGGTCGCCGCCCCGGGCGTTCCGCAGGGTGGCGATTTTATTGACGTTGACGCTGAGTTTGACCATGGTCCGAATCTGACTGCGTCTGCCCTCTCAGGCCGCTTCAGCGACGGCTTGTGGGAGGACCGTGTGTCTCAAGAGGGAAGGTGTCGTCCTTCGGCATGTTGACTGGTGACACGTTTCTTCTTCGGTGTATTATGTCTTTCTGCCCCAAGATGCAAAGGGGAAGGATAGCAGCATGGACTCATATCTCCACGAAGTAACGCGGCGGCTGGTGGCCTGGAACACGGTCAGCAGCAACTCCAACGCTCCAGCCATGGAGTATCTGGGCGAACAGCTTGAGGGGCACGGTTTTCGGGTGTCGCTGCAACGGACCGAGGTGGCCGGCGCCCAAAAAGTCAACCTGCTGGCGTGCGCCGGGCCGCCCGAACCGGACGGGTTGATTATTTCCGGCCACGTGGACACGGTGCCCTTTGAGAACCAGCCGGGCTGGACCCGTGACCCGCTGCGGCTCGAGATTGAAGACGAGCAGGTGTACGGCCGGGGTGCCTCGGACATGAAGGCGTTCATCGCCCAGTGCGTGGACGCCGCAGCCCGGCTCGATCTGAGCAGGCTGGCCCGCCCGCTGGTGTTTGCGTTCACGGCCGACGAGGAGGTCGGCATGCTCGGCGCCGAGCGGCTGCTGCCGGACTTGCCGACAGCCCTGGGCGAGCTGCCCCAGCCCCGCCTGGCCTGGATCGGTGAGCCGACCTCGGGGCAGGTTTTTCACACCCACAAAGGCATCGGCCTGGTGACGATCACAGTCCACGGCAAAGGCGGCCACAGCAGCGTCCCGGAAAAAGGAGCCAACGCCATCGCGGTGGCCGGCCGGGTCATCGAGGCAATCGGCCGCTACCAGGCCGAGCTGCGGTCCCAGCCCTCGGCCGAGTTTGCCGGCCTGTTTCCCGAGGCGCCCTACACCAGTTTCAATTTCGGGCTGATTCGGGGCGGCACCGCCGGCAATATGATTGCCGAACAGTGCAGCCTGTTGCTCAGCTACCGCCCGCTGCCGCGCACCGATCCGAGCGCGATCTATGAGGAGATTGTCCGCCGGGCTCAGGCGGTCGATACCCGCGACTACGGCTCTGCGCTGCGGCCGACGGTCGAGGTCGGTGAGCCCTTTATTGCTCCGCCGCTCTTGTCGCCGCGTCACACCCCGCTGGAACGGGTGTTGTTTGCCGAGTTTAAGGCCGCCACCAGCGGTGGCGCGCCGTTTGGCACCGACGGTTGCCAGTTCGCCCGGGCCGGCATCGATTCCTTGATTTGCGGACCCGGCGACCTCGACCAGGCCCACCAGCCGAATGAGAGCATCCGCCGCGAGGCTTTCGAGCACGGGCCCGACCATATCGTGTCCGTTATTCATAAAATGTGTGTGGACTGACCGGCGGTCTGAGGAGAGCGACATGAAAGCCAGGGTTGCCATTTTCAGTGGAGCCATGCAGGCCATGGAGTTTCGGGAATACTCCCTCCCCGAGGTGGGCCCGGACGATATGCTGGTCAAAATCCACCGTGCCAATATCTGCGGGTCTGACCTGCACCTGTGGCGTGGCGATGGGCCGGGTATGCCCAGCGACCGGGCGGTGGTGTCCGGACACGAGATGGTCGGCACGCTCTCCCGGCTGGGCAGAGACGTGCGCCGCGACTGTCTGGGCCAGCGTTTGGCCGAGGGCGACCGGGTGGCCTACACCTACTTTATTCCGTGCGGCACCTGCCCGGCCTGTCTGCACGGCTCCTCGGCCTGTCCCAACCGCTACCGCCACTGGATGCGTGACGCGGATGAGGCGCCGCATTTTCGCGGCGCCTACGGCGAGTATTATTATCTGCGCCAGGGCCAGACCGTGTGCAAGGTCCCGTCCGAGCTGAGCGATGCGGCGGTGTCGCCGGTCAACTGCGCGCTGTGCGAATCCTTGTACGGTCTGGATCAGGCTGGCTTACAGCTCGGCGATACGATCGTGATTCAGGGGGCGGGCGGGCTGGGCCTGTACGCCGCAGCCCTGGCCAAGGACATGGGCGCGGCCCAGGTCATCGTCTTTGACCGCCTGCCCGACCGCCTGGCCCTGGCCAGAGAGTTCGGCGCAGACATTACGGTCAATATCGACGAACTTGACCACAGGGCGCGTCGCGAACTGGTGTTTGACCACACCCGGGGACAGGGCGCCGACGTGGTCGCCGAGTTTGTCGGCGCCCCACACGCCGTGGACGAGGGAGTCCGGCTGCTGCGTCAGGCCGGCCGCTATTTCTGGGTCGGCAATATCACGCCCGGCCCCCAGTCCAGCCTCGACCCCGGAACTGTGGTGCGGGGCGGTCACACGATTCGGGGTGTGACGGTCTATGAGCCGTGGGTGCTGCCGCGCGCCCTGGACTGGCTGGCGCGACGCAAAGACGCCTATCCGTTCGAGCGGATTATTTCGCATACCTTCCCCTTTGCCGAGATTAACCGCGCCTTTCCGTTCGCCAATGACGGCGGGGCGATTCGGGTGTCGCTGGAGATGTGAAGACGGTCTGTCACAGGAGGACAAGCATGAAGTTTGCACTGATGGGAGTTGGTAGCGGGTCGACGGTCCGCCCCGATGTTCTGGCCGAGGTGGCCCGGAAGGGTGAGGAACTGGGCTTTGAGTCGGCCTGGATTCCGGAGCACCTGGCCGTGCCGGTGGAGATGAAGGCCCGCTATCCGGGCTCGGCCGACGGCACGTTTCCCGGCGGACCCGGCGTGGCCCTGCACGACCCGTTCGTGGCCCTGTCGTTTGTGGCCGCTCAGACCACACGGCTCAAGCTCGGCACCGGCGTGTTTGTCCTGCCCCTGCGCAACACTATCAGCGTGGCCAAGGCGGTGGCCAGTCTGGACGTGCTGTCGCAGGGCCGGGTGCTTTTCGGGATTGGCGTCGGCTGGTGTGAGGAGGAGTTTGACGCCGTCGGCATGCCGTTCACAAACCGGGCCGGCCGGACCCGGGAAGCGGTCAGGGTCATGCGGGCGCTGTGGACAGAGGACACGCCCGAGTTTGACGGTAGGCATCACCGCTTTCAGCCGGTCGGCTTTAATCCCAAACCGGTCCAGAAACCGTATCCGCCCCTGATCTTTGGCGGCGAGAGCCGGGCGGCGCTCAAGCGCACCGCCGAACTGGCCGACGGCTGGTGCGGCATCCGCTACACCCCGGACAGCGTCAAGCCCTATCTGGCGACTCTGAAAGAGCTGACCGAACGGGCCGGCCGTAACTTTTCCCGGCTGGAGATTACGGTCGGGCTCGACCCCAGCGTGCAGCCGACGCTCGACACGGTCAAACGTTTTGAGGACGCCGGCGTACACCGGCTGTTTGCTTTTTCTCCGGGCTGGATGCGCCGCTCGCGTTTTGCCACCGACCTGTATCCGGCCATGGAACGCTTTGCCGACGAGGTGATGGCGAAGATGTGATGATGTGAAGATGTAAGGAGCACGACATGACCTCAGCCTCTCTCCCCCGCCGCCAGTTCCTGAAAAGCGCCGGTCGGCTGGTCGCCCTGGCCGCCCTGGCCGGACCCCGCTCTGTTCCCCAGGT
>JAGWBB010000115.1:0-7117 GCA_021296095.1 Desulfurellaceae bacterium
GAAACCAACCCGGAGGGTGGCGGTCCCCACGTGTGGGTGCCGATCAAGACCCGCTGGGAGGTCCGCGATACCCTCGTGTTGCTGATTGACCCCAAGAGCGACAACCTTCCCTACAGCCACAAGATCGTGTTTATTGACGCCGAAACCTACTGGACGCTGTGGATGTTTGCCTTTGACCGCCGGGACGACCAGCTGCTGCGGCTGAGCCACCACTTTCTGAAGTATTCGGAGAGTTATGCCCACGAGACCGCCATGCAGGCGCCCTATCTCACCCAGGACTTCTCCAATAACGTCGGCCACCATGTCTTCACTCATGTCGGCGAGACGGACATCAACGCCAAGAAGCCGCACGCGACCTATATGCACTGTTATGTGATGAAGCGGACCTTCTCAGCGGGCCGGGCCAAACAGTTCTACTCGCTACGCAATATGGTCAGCGGCCGGCGTTGAGGAGGCCTCCAGCCTTGGCACGACGGACGGGCCGCCTCCTTCTCGGGCGGCCCTCCTTGGCGCGTTTTCCTGGTCCTCATGCGGGATATCGGCGAGCTGAAACAGGTCGTTTTTACGGCTGATCAATCGTCAGTGTGTCAAGCTTGGGGCCGGTCGCTCTCAGGTTGCATTGCCTCAGATACACAACCCGCCCTGCTATCGTGGCCTACTGCGCCTGTCGCTCGGCCACAGCCGCCTGCCTACTTGGCATTGCCTTGGGCTGGCCCGGCGACCGACACCCGGTAGCCCGTCTTCTGCTCGTACTGCTCGATCTCCTGAGCCACGGCGTTCATGGCCCCACCGATCAGGCTGTCGTGATCGGCCCGGCACCACTCCCGCGAACGAACCGACCAGTCGCCCGAACCCTGAAAGCGGGGGAAGACTTCCTTGGCCAGCAACTCATACGATGCTAACGAGGCGGTGCGTTCGACCCAGTCGTTGGCCATGATCAGGTAGCAGCCAAATCCGCCCGACTGCTTTTTGAGACGCTCGATCTGGGCTGCGGCGTCGTCCGGCGTGCCGATTACGGCCGTTCCGGAGTCGATCAGGGCTTGAACCCACTTGTCCGGGTCGGGCTCTTCCGGGGCCAGCGGCAGGGCGACCACATTCTTGAAGTAGTCAATCCACTCATGAATGCCGTACTCGACCTCCTCAAGCGCCTGCTGGCGGCTCGGCGCCACATGCATCGGCCCGACCAGCCGCCAGCCAGCGCGGTCTACGCTGTGGCCGTGCTGGCGGGCGTTGTCATTCCAGATTTTCCAGTGGTCGGCCAGCACGCCGAAACCACCCTGGCTGGTCGCCCCCAGCGACAGCAGGCCGACCCCGTAATGCCCCGCTGTGCGTGGACCGGCCGGCGAGACCGTTGCCGCCACCGCGATTTCAAAATGCGGGTAGGTGTAGGGACGCAGCTGGAGGCGGGCCTCGTCCAGGGTGAACCAGTCGGTTTTCATGCTGACCGGCTCTTCCGAATTCAGCAACAGCATGATGGCGCCGAGCGCCTCTTCCATGCGTTCACGCTGGGTGGCGGGATCAATGCCCATCATCCGGGCATCGGACGGCAGGGCGCCGGGGCCGACCCCGAACATCACCCGTCCGCGCGTCATGTGGTCGAGCTGAACGATGCGGTCGGCCAGCATCAGGGGATGGTGGTAGGGCAGGGAGCTGACCCCGGTGCCGAGTCGAATGTGCTCGGTGCGCTGGGCGGCCGAGGCAATCATGACCTCGGGCGAGGCAATGATTTCGAGCCCTGCGGAATGATGCTCGCCGATCCAGGCTTCGTCATAGCCGAGTTCGTCGAGGCGTTCGATCAGCTCCAGATCACGCTCAAGGGCCAGGGTCGGGTTCTGCCCGGCGGGGTGAAAAGGGGCCATAAAAATCCCAAAACGTAAGGGGCGTTCCATACCGTGTCCTCCCTGTTTTTAGCGGCCTTTGGGCATCTCCAACACCCGCTCGGCAATGATGTTGCGAAGAATTTCCGAGGTGCCACCCTCGATCGTGTTGGCTTTTGAACGGACGAAACCGTACTGCCAGTAGGCGCCGTTCGCCTGCTCGCCGTCTTGATACAGCTGGGCGTAGGGCCCCTGAATGTCAACCGCCAGTTCTTGCAGACGCTGGTTTGACTCGGCCCAGTGCAGCTTGGCGATTGAGCCCTCGGCTCCCGGCGGGGTGCCGCGCAGGAGTTTTGTCAGAGCGCGATAGTTGTTGAGCTTGAGCACCTCGCTGTCAATATACGCCTGGGCCATTCGCTGCCGAACGGCGGGTGAGTCCTTGAGCGGCTCACCGTAACGGGTCTCGGCTCGGATTTCTTGCTGGAGATCCTGATAGGATCGCTGCATGGCGAAAGTAAAGTAAAATCCCAGCCCTTGGCGCTCGAACATCAGCGAGGTGATAATCACCCGCCAGCCGTGGTCTTTTTCGCCCAGTAGCTGGGCCTTGGGCACTCTGACATCCTCGAAAAACACCTCGTTGAACTCGCTCTCGCCGGTCATCGTGCGGAGCGGCTGGATCGTGACGCCAGGGCTTTTCATATCGACCAGCAGCGCCGATATGCCCTGATGTTTTGGCGCGTCGGGGTTGGTCCGGACGAGCAGCAGACACCAGTCGGCATAGTTGGCCAGACTGGTCCAGACCTTTTGTCCGTTGACAATAAAGTCGTCCCCGTCTTCCTCGGCCCGGGTCTGCAAAGACCCCAGGTCGGAGCCCGAGTTGGGCTCCGAATAGCCCTGGCTCCAGACCTCTTCGCCGCTGAGGATCTTCGACAGGTAGCGTCGCTTTTGGGTTTCGCTGCCGTGGGTAATAATCGTCGGCCCGACAATCTCCAGACCCAGCACATTCATCAGGCCGGGCGCTTTGTGGGCTGCCATCTCTTGATCGAAGATCATCCGCTCAACCAGCGAGGCGCCTCTGCCGCCATACTCCTTGGGCCACGAGACGCCGGCCCAGCCGCCCTCGTAGACCGTTTTCTGCCAGTCTTTCAAGAACTTGAGGTCGCTGGGCGAGGCCTGAGGTTGCAGGTGACGCAGCTGAGTGCTTTCGGGCGGGACGTGGGTCGAGAGCCAGGAGATCAGTTCCTGCCGAAAGGCTTCCTGTTGGGGACTAAAGGTAAAGTCCATTCTCGCTCCTCTCAGTGTCAACACAGCAAATCTGCAACTCTAAATGTCGTGCGTACTTCTGTCATATATTTACGAATCTAATTTTTTCTTCAATAGCTGGTTTAACAGCTGCGGGTTGGCTTTGCCCCCCGTGGCGCGCATGACTTGGCCGATAAAAAAGCCGAGCAGTTTTTCCTTGCCGCCCCGGTAGGCGACCACCTTGTCGGGGTTGTCGGCCATGACCTGATCGATCTGGGCGTCGAGCGTGTCGCTGTCGCTGACCTGCCATAGGCCCCTGGCCTGAATGATTGCCTGTGGCGGCTGTCCGCTTTCGTGCATCTTGTCAAAGACGGTTTTGGCAATTTTACCGCTGATTTTGCCGTCATGAATCAGGCTGACGAGTTGGGCCAGGTGTTCGGGCGGACACGGCCAGCGGGAAATATGCAGGTCGAGCCTGTCGTCTTTGAGCACCCGCAGCACGCTGTCCATGACCCAGTTGCTCATTGCTTTGGGATCGACCGGATGAGCGCGCACAGCCTGTTCATAGTACTCCGCGACCTCTTTATGGGCGGTTAAGACTGCGGCGTCATAGGCTGGCAGGCCGTAGTCACGGATAAAGCGTTCCTGGCGGTCGGTCGGCAGCTCCGGCAGGCTGGTCTTGAGTTCCGTCACCCAGCCATGGTCGACGACCAGGGGTAGGAGGTCCGGGTCGGGAAAATAGCGGTAGTCATGGGCAAACTCTTTGCTGCGCATGGAGCGGGTGACCTCTCGCTCGGCGTCCCACAGGCGTGTTTCCTGCACAATCGTTTCGCCCGCTTCGGTGGCTTGTATCTGGCGGCCGATCTCGTACTGAATGGCCTTTTCCACCGCCCGGAACGAGTTGACATTCTTGATCTCGGTCCGTGTGCCGAACTCGGCACTGCCGCGCGGCCGAATCGACACGTTGGCATCACAGCGCAGGCTGCCCTCCTCCATATTGCCGTCACACACCTCCAGGTAACGCAGCAGGCTGCGCAGGCTGCGCAGATATGCCCCAGCCTCTTCAGGGCTGCGGATATCCGGCTCGCTGACAATCTCCAACAGGGGGACGCCGGTCCGGTTCAGGTCCACCAGGCTGGCATCGCCCCGGGCGTCGTGGATATTCTTGCCGGCGTCCTCTTCCATGTGAATCCGGGTCAGGCGTACCCGTTTGGTCTGATCGGTCTGACTTTGGAGCGGCACATCAAGATAGCCGTGCTCGGCGATCGGCAACTCGTACATGCTGATCTGGTAGCCTTTGGGCAAATCCGGGTAAAAATAATTCTTGCGCGCCCAGCGGCTGTGGGCTGCAATCCGGCAGTGGGTGGCCAGGGCGGTTTTGAGGGCATACTCAACTACTCGTTTGTTGAGCACCGGCAGCACTCCGGGCAGGCCCATGCACACCGGACAGGTGTTGTGGTTAGGCTCGGCGCCAAACTGGGTTGAGCAGCCGCAGAAGATCTTGGATTCGGTCAGCAGTTGGGCGTGGACTTCGAGGCCGATAACGGGTTCGTATTCCATGGCTCGGTCTTTCGTTGGGGGTGCTGCTCAGAGAGGCGGTCTTGCCGTATGCCACTCGGTCGCCTGCTCATAGGCGTAGCCGGCCTGCAACAGGGCCTCCTCGCCAAACGCTTGTCCGATCAGCTGGAGGCTGACCGGCAGGCCCTCGGCATCGAATCCGCACGGCAGCGACAGCCCCGGCAGTCCGGCCAGGTTGACCGCAATGGTGAGGATATCCGACAAATACATGGTCAGGGGATCGGTGGCTTTCTCGCCAAGCTGAAACGCCGTTGTCGGCGCGGTCGGTGTGGCAATGACATCGCACTGCTCAAACGCGCGCAGGAAATCGTGTCTAATCAAGCGGCGCACCTTTTGCGCCTTCGAGTAGTATGCATCATAGTAGCCGGCTGACAAGGCGTAGGTGCCGAGCATGATCCGCCGTTTGACCTCAGGACCGAATCCCTGGGCTCGGGTCTGACGGTACATCTCGGCCAAGTCCGTTGCCGACTCGGTCCGGTGGCCGTACTTGACGCCGTCGTAGCGGGCGAGATTTGAGCTGGCCTCGGCCGTGGCAATGATGTAATAGGCGGCGACCGCGTAGTCCGTATGCGGCAGCGATATCGAAACCGGCTCAGCCCCCAGTTCTTGCAAGGTGTCGATGGCGCGACGCACCGCCTGATCGACCTCCGACTGCATGCCTGCCACAAAATACTCTCTGGGAATGCCGACTCGGAGACCCTGCACGCCGCGCTCCAGCGCAGCCTGGTAATCCGGGACCGGACGGTCCACTGAGGTCGACTCTCGCGGGTCATGGCCGGCAATGACCTGAAGGAGTAGGGCGCAATCGCGCATGTCCTTGGTCAGCGGCCCGACCTGATCGAGCGACGAGGCATAGGCAACGACCCCAAAACGACTCACCCGGCCGTAGGTCGGCTTCAGGCCGACCACCCCGCAAAACGAGGCCGGGAGCCGGATCGAGCCGCCGGTGTCCGTGCCCAGGGCGGCCACGGCTTGGTCGGCTGCCACACAGGCGGCCGAGCCGCCCGACGAGCCGCCTGGGACGCGTGAAACGTCCCACGGATTCCTGGTTGGCCCATAGGCCGAGTTCTCGTTGGACGAGCCCATGCCGAACTCGTCGCAGTTGACCTTGCCCAGAATGACCGCACCGGCGTTCCTGAGGCGACGGATCACGCTAGCATCGTAGGGCGGGATAAAGTGCTCAAGGATTTTCGAGCCGGCCGTCGAACGCAGATCCTTGGTCAGAATAATATCTTTGACCGCAATCGGAATGCCGCACAACGGGGGAGGGTGGTCGGAGTTGGTCAGGCTGCGGTCAGCCGCCGCAGCCTGGGCCAGGGCCTGTGTTTCGTCCAGCGTCACATACGAGTGCAGCGTCCCGTCGGTGGCGCGAATCCGGTCAAGCACGGCGCGGGTGAGTTCCTGGGCGCTGAGGTGTCGTGTGTCTAGGAGCGTGCGGGCTTGATGAATGGTCAGGCGGAAGGCGTCCATGGCCGTCATTCGATGATTTTGGGCACTTTCAAAAAGTCTGCCTGGCGGTGGGGCGCGTTTTGCAGCAGGGCGTCGGCGTCGGCTTGACTGGTAACCCGGTCGTCGCGTAACGGCGCTTCCGTCTCAACCGCATGGGCCAAAGGCTCAACCCCATCCGTATCCAGTTCGTTCAGCTTGTCCATGTAGGCCAGCACCTTGTCGAAGTGGGCGACCAGTTCGTCTGTTTCCGCCTCGCTGAGATCCAGGCGGGCCAAAAGCGCCACCCGCTGGACTTCTTGTCGGTTCACCCGCATAGTCTGTGCATCCTAGAAGAAAGGTCTTGATCCGGCTAGGGGCTCTCGGTTAGTCTCCGCTTATGACGGGCGAGCGAGGACGTCTGGGCCAGGCTGGGGAGACCGAGGCCGAGCGCTTTCTGCGGGCAAAAGGCTATACGATTGTGGCCAGAAACTACCGCTCCGGGGCGGGGGAGATTGATCTGGTGGCCCTGTCCCGGCAGACCGTGGTCTTTGTCGAGGTCCGTAGCCTGAGCGGACCGCAGTTCGGTGACCCTCTGGCCACGGTCACGCCGCGCAAACAGCGCCACATTGCCAGAGTCGCGCTGTCGTATCTCAGCCGCCATCGGCTGCACGACCGGGCGGCCCGTTTTGATGTCATCGGTATTCGGTGGCAGAATGACAGGGGTGCCAAACGGCCAGCTCGTATCACCCATATTCAAGACGCCTTCGAGCTGCCGTCCGCCTACTAGAGGTTCCCATGTTGGATATCAGAATCGTTCGTGACGACCCTGAGTTCGTCAAACGAGAACTCGGTAAAGTTGATTTTCCGGCCGCCGATATTGACGCCCTGCTGGAGTGTGACCGGCGGCGACGGGCTACCATCCAGGAAACCGAGACGCTGCGCGCCACGCGCACGAGTCGCTCAAAAGAGATCCGCAGCATGACCGACGCCCAGACGCGCGCGCAGGCGATTGACGAAATGCGGGCGGTCGGCGAGCGGGTCAGTCGGCTCGA